>CBIHMD010000682.1:0-1874 GCA_966210655.1 uncultured Thalassospira sp. | reverse complement strand
GCGAAATGGCAACCGATCAGGCCGACCGCCGTTCGATTGCCGAACTGATGGTCGGTCGTGATGTTCCGGTCAGCCGACGAAGCGAACGCACACCGGGCAAGCCGGTCATAGCACTTCGGGATGTCACGATTGATCGTGGTGATGCCAGGCGTTCGCTGCATGCTGTGAACCTTATGGCGCGTGAAGGCGAAATTCTTGGCATTGCCGGGGTATCGGGTAACGGGCAGGCGGCGTTGGCACAATTGATTGCCGGGCTGGATCGGCCCGATTGTGGTTCGGTCGAGATTTTTGGTGAAAAAGTCACGAAATTCGACGCCCATAAGTTCGCCCGGAACGGCATCGCGCGTATCCCCGAAGACCGTCATCATGTCGGTATGGTCGGGTCGATGACGGTGGCGGAAAACATCACCATTGAAGATGTCCGGTCCCGCGATTACCAGAAATTTGGCTTTCTTGATTTCGAGGCAATCCGCAAACGGGCCGAGCATGCCATTGCCGATTATGATGTGCGCTGCCCGGGCCCGGATGCCCCTGCACGCCTATTATCTGGCGGGAATATTCAAAAACTTATCCTTGCTCGCGTACTGGAAAAATCACCAAAACTGATCCTCGCCAACCAGCCATCACGCGGACTTGACGTTGGTGCGCAATCCGAAGTCCACAGGCGGCTTCTTGAGGCACGCGAAGGCGGGGCGGCGGTGGTTCTGATATCCGAGGATCTCGATGAACTTCTGACCCTGTCCGATCAGATTGCGGTGATTCATGCCGGTCATGTATCGGCAGCAATTGCGGCACATGATATCGACCGGTCCGAGCTTGGCCTGATGATGGCCGGACAGAAAAAAGGCGATACCGATTTCGGGCCCGATAATTTTGAGTCCAGCACAAAGCCCCGCGAAAAAACCGATGAAAATGCCCCAAGATCAGGAGACCCGGCGTGATCCGGTTTGAACCCCGCACCAATCCATCCGCAATCATGGTTTATGGTGTCCCCGTCATGGCGGCAATTATCGCCATTCTTCTGGCGGCGATCCCCCTTGCGCTGGCTGGGGCACCAATCATCAAGGCGTATGGCCTGATGATTAGCGGCGCGTTCGGATCGATGTTTGCAATTTCGGAAATGCTGACACGTGCGACCCCGCTGATCCTGACCGGATTGGCGGCTGCCATCGCGTTTCGGGCCAAGCTTTGGAATATCGGGGCCGAGGGGCAGCTTTACATGGGGGCCATGGCCGCCGTTGCCATCGGATCAGGCGTCATTGACGGGCCAAGCTATATCATGATCCCGGTGGTGCTGATTGCCGGGGCGGTCGCCGGGGCGGCAATGCTGATCGGGCCGACACTTTTGAAAACGCGGTTGGGGGTGGACGAGGTCGTAACCACCCTGCTTTTGAATTTCATCGTCATTCTGTTTGTGCAGATGATGCTCGAAGGTGCGCTGAAAGACCCGATGTCGATGGGCTGGCCACAGTCCGAGCCGGTGATTGATAGCGCCGTCCTGCCGCCGCTGATCGAACGGATGCGGGTGCATCTGGGGCTTTTGATCGCACTGATATGTGCCGTGGCTTTGGCGATTTTCGTTAAACGCACCGTCTGGGGATTTGAAATTCGCGCAGTCGGTGAAAATGCCGCCGCAGCGAAATTTTCCGGCATTTCGGTGACCAAGACCATGGTTCTGGTCGCGATGCTGTCGGGAGGGCTTGCTGGACTTGCCGGTGTATCGGAAGTGGCAGGAACCCGTGGGTATCTCGCGACCGATCTGTCACCGGGTTACGGTTATGCCGGGATCGTCGTTGCCATGCTCGCCCGCCTTTCACCGGTTGGTGTTATTATATCAGCATTGTTTGTGGCATCGGTTTTTGTCGGTGCCGATT
>CBIHMD010000681.1:0-1875 GCA_966210655.1 uncultured Thalassospira sp. | reverse complement strand
ATGCACCTATATACCCGTCTTGATGACAAGTGGCGCTATGCCGCCGAGGAATATACCTCCGAGGCCGATTATCATGGCAGCGGGATGCTCCAGCATGATCATGATATCGGTATGGTGCTGGACTGGCTGGATCAGCAGGGCCTCTCTGACAATACCATTGTCTGGTATTCGACCGATAATGGCCCAGAGCATGCATCTTGGCCCCATGGTGCGACCACGCCGTTCCGCGGCGAGAAAATGACGACATATGAAGGGGGGGTACGTGTACCATCCATGATCCGTTGGCCGGGGCATTTACAGTCGGGCAAAATCCTTAATGGTATTCAGGGACATCAGGATATGTTCACGTCCCTTGCGGCGGCGGCGGGTATTGAGGATGCTCCTGCCAGGGTCCTGAAAAAGAAAAAGCAATATATCGACGGTGTGAATAACCTTCCTTACTGGGAGGGTGAAAGTGACAAGTCGGCCCGCGATCACATCTTCTATTACTTCGAAAGCCAGTTGACTGCCGTGCGTGTCGGGCCATGGAAAATGCATTTCTCAACCAAGGAAGATTACTACGACAATATGACGCCACGGAATTTCCCGATGATCTTTAACCTTCGGATGGACCCGTTCGAGAGTTATGACAGCATCGATTCCTATGGCCATCTTGCCCAGAAAGTGTCGTGGCTTATGCAGCCGCTGGGGGCGATGGTTGGCGAACATCTGCAAACATTGGCGGAATATCCCCCGGTGCAAGGTGGTGCATCATATGACATGTCGAATATGGTCGAAGACTTTCTGGAAAAGGGACGCCAATAACGACAGGATGCGCATAAAGCTCGACATGTCGGGTCTTTTTTTGGGGGGAGGGCTGCCACGGTTAGGCTGCCCGTCTCCTGCCTTGCAAGCGTAAGTTTGAGGGTGCTCTGGCCGATCCCCGTTTTGTCGGGGGTCGGCTTTCCTTCATTGTGACAGGTTCATGACTGTCGATCATTTGTATGATTAATCTGTTCTCATTCTAAATATGATGGTGTAAGATCAGATAAACAAAAGAAAAACTGACTTGGAATGGGCACGGCAGAAGGTTCTTGGGGTGATGGATCACGGGTTTTCTCTGATCATATAATACACTCGGTGATTTTCCCGGATTCCGATCCGGAAGGATATTCACACCTGACGTCGGAATAGCGAGACAAGCCTGGCACCACTTACCAATCGAAAACGGATGTTTTCGTCATTGTGTGAGGATCGAAAGGTGTCTGCGTTTCTGTTTATCCTGCGGTTTGTATGTCTGTCTGGTATTGGCTTCCTTGGCCTGACGTCGATGGCATATGCCCAGTCATCAGACAATTCCGATCTGGCAAAACAGCTTGCCAACCCGGTCGCCAACCTGATCAGCGTCCCGCTTCAGCTTAATTACGATAGCGGCTATGGCTCAGAAGACGGGGATAAAACCTTTATCAATGTCCAGCCTGTCATCCCGATCAGCCTGAATGAAGACTGGAACCTGATTTCGCGCACCATCCTGCCGCTGGTTCATCAAAACGATATCAATGGTAATAGCGGCACGGATACCGGGCTTGGCGATACGGTGCAAAGTTTCTTTATCTCCCCGGTGGAACCGACCTCGGGCGGACTGATCTGGGGCGTTGGTCCGGCATTGCTATTGCCGACCGCAACCGACGATGCACTGGGCAAAGACCAATGGGGTGCCGGGCCAACCGCAGTTGGCTTGTTCTCTCACGGCGGCTGGACCTATGGGGCGCTGGCCAACCATATCTGGAGCGGTGACAACGGTTCGGTCGCATCCGAAACCAATGCAACATTCTATCAGCCGTTTGTGTACTAAACCACGCCAGACGCCTCGAGCTTCATACTGAATACCGAAAC
>CBIHMD010000680.1:0-1894 GCA_966210655.1 uncultured Thalassospira sp. | reverse complement strand
CTGTTCTGCACTGAAGGTGTCCAGACGACCTCAGCCTCGCACATCCTCGAAGGTTTCAAGCCGGAATATGAATCCACCGTCACCACCAACCTGTTCAATAACGGTGCGGTGATGCTGGGCAAGGCCAACCTTGATGAATTTGCCATGGGGTCGTCCAATACGTCGTCCTACTATGGCAATGTCATCAACCCGTGGAAGGGCAAGGATGGCAAGGATCTGGTGCCGGGTGGTTCTTCTGGTGGTTCGGCGGCGGCCGTTGCCGCTGGCATGGCTCTGGCGGCGACCGGTACCGATACCGGTGGCTCGATCCGTCAACCGGCATCCTATTGCGGTATTGTTGGCCTGAAGCCGACCTATGGCCGTTGTTCGCGCTGGGGCATTGTTGCCTTTGCAAGCTCGCTTGATCAGGCGGGTCCGATGACCAAAACCGTTCGCGATGCTGCGATCATGCTGGGCGCAATGGCCGGTCACGACGCCAAGGACAGCACGTCCGCCCCGGTTGCGGTTCCTGATTTCGAAGCCGCCCTGACGGGTGACATTCGCGGCATGAAAATCGGTATTCCGAAAGAATACCGTGTCGATAACATGCCCGAAGAAATCAACAGGCTGTGGGATAACGGTATTGCAATGCTGCGCGATGCGGGTGCCGAAGTGGTCGATGTGACCCTGCCGCACACCAAATACGCGCTGGGCACCTATTATATCGTCGCCCCGGCCGAAGCATCGTCGAACCTTGCGCGTTATGACGGGCTGCGTTACGGCCAGCGTGTCATGGACGAAGGTGACAGCCTGGACGACATGTATATGAAGTCCCGTGCGGCCGGTTTCGGCAAGGAAGTACAGCGCCGCATCATGATCGGTACCTATGTGCTGTCGGCTGGCTACTACGACGCCTACTACAACAAGGCGCTCAAGGTCCGTCGCCGTATCTATCAGGATTTCGCAACCGCATTCGGCACCGTTGATGCCATTCTGGCACCGACCGCACCGTCGGCGGCCTTTGCGATTGGCGAAAACGAAGACGATCCGGTCAAAATGTATCTGAACGACGACTTTACCGTTCCGGCAAGTCTTGCGGGTCTTCCGGGCCTGTCGCTGCCGACGGGCTTGTCTTCCGAAGGTTTGCCGCTTGGTTTGCAGCTGATTGGTAAACCGTTTGACGAAGAAACCGTTCTGCGTGTCGGTGGCGTGCTTGAAAGTGCTGCCAACTTTACCGCGAAACCGGTCGGGCAGGAGGGCTGATCCATGACCTATATCATCGAAGGTTCAACCGGCCCTTGGGAAATCGTTGTCGGTCTGGAAGTCCACTGTCAGGTGGTTTCCAAATCCAAACTGTTTTCCGGTGCATCGACCACATTCGGTAACGATCCGAACACCAATGTCAGCCTTGTTGACGCGGCCATGCCGGGCATGTTGCCGGTCATCAACGAGGAATGCGTGCGGCAGGCTGTCAAGACCGGCCTTGGCCTTAAAGCCAAGATCAATCTTGAAAGCGTCTTTGCGCGCAAGAACTACTTCTATGCCGATCTGCCGCAGGGCTACCAGATTTCGCAGTTCGACAAACCGATTGTCGGCGAGGGGACCATCATCCTCGACATGCCCGATGGCTCGACCAAATCGGTCGGTATTGAACGCCTGCATCTTGAACAGGATGCCGGTAAATCGATGCACGATCAGGATCCGAAATATTCGCATATCGATTTGAACCGTTCTGGCGTTGCCTTGATGGAAATCGTGTCCATGCCCGATATCCGCACCCCGGAAGAAGCCGGTGCCTATCTGACCAAGCTGCGTGCGATTGTGCGTTATCTTGGTACGTGCGATGGCAACATGAACGAAGGTTCGATGCGTTGCGATGCCAAAGTTTCTGTCCGTCGCGCCGGTGATCCGTTCG
>CBIHMD010000679.1:0-1897 GCA_966210655.1 uncultured Thalassospira sp. | reverse complement strand
CGTGTCGAGACATCCTCGTTATCCAGTCGGTAGCGGTAGGTTATATCGACATATTTGTTGGGAGAAACTGTTCCCCGGCCAACATAGTCCGAAAGGTGATCCTCAAGTCCGGACCCTTCGGCAAAAGTATCGCCTTTGTTTGCTCGATAGCTTTGCCCGAACATGGCGCTGGTGTAACCACCTTCCTCACCATAAACACCCCATTCAAGGCCATAGCTGGTTCTGAAGCCATCTTCGGCACGGTCAAGGCCGCTATACCTGTCATGAGAGAAAATGTTGATGTCATCAAATTCGAATGACTGGGAATCTTCGTTCGGAATCTCGTCCGGGTTGCCACCGTTGGGTGACCAGGCAGCCATAACCATAGGCTTGACAATATGATGGTAGCTGCCCTGATTGTTTACAAATGGCATGTTCCAGTCAACGGCAGCCAAAGGAAGAATACGACCGGCATATCCATCGTAATTCTGCTGTCCGTCACGAGATACATCAGAGACCATGTAATTGTCGGTGCGAATGGACATCGAGAGTTTGGTTACGTCTCCCAGCGTCCCAATATATGGGAGCGCCCAACCTGCTTTGGCCGAGAGGCGGTGGGAGTCTGTGCCCTCTTCTCGCGTTAGCGAAAGGGCATCAAGGTCAAGAGTGGTATAGCTGCCATACTTTGCGGGGGCCGTTTGACCGTGAAACTGTGCGTGAGGCAAAACGATAGGGGTTGTATCCCGGTCATCTTCGGCTTTCAGCCCCTGAAAATAATAACCATCGACGCGGCTGTAGCTGGAGCCTCTGAATCCTTCGGTAAACAGATTGGACGTCAATACAGATGGCGAGCCAAAACCATACCTGTTCATATAAGTTTTTTCTGATGCCTGTTCGGCGTCAAAACCCCAGCGCCAGGTCTCGTCTATGTCAAAACGCCCCTCCGCATCAATATGGCCTTGCCAGTCGTCATTATTATCACTGGTAACGCTGCTGACGACGTCCATTTCACCGCTGTCAAAGCGTTGCCGGTATTCACTCGCCAGTACCGGACCTTCGTCTGTTGTATAAATCGGGCGAAGTGTCAGGTCTTTGCTTGGATCAATCGCCCAGTAATAGGGTAACTCGAAGAATGAGCCGACATAGCTTGTAGTGCCAAAGGATGGCGCCAAAAGGCCTGATTGGCGTTTTACGGTCGGATCTGGATGTTGGAAATACGGCGAGTAAAGAACAGGAACTCCCGCAAATTCCAGCCGCGCGTCTTTGTATTCAACCGTTTTTGCGTTGGCATCATGAAGAACGCGTGCAGCTTTGATCCGCCAAAGAGGTGGCGTTTCGGGATCGTCTTCGCAAACCTTGCAGGGAGAATAAACCGCCTTGGCAATTTCCGTGAAATTTCCGCCGCTGCGTCGGGCACCGGTACCTGCAATGCGGGTGTTTTCATCAAGAAGGACATAAATGTCCTCAACTATGCCTTCCTTGAAGTCACCCGTAAGTTCGACATAGCTTGCAAATGTCACTTCGCCGGTGGGTTCGGTAATGCTGACATTGCCAGAAGCCGTCAGCACATCCTGCGATCTGTCATAGCTGACAGTATCGGCAAGCAAAATCCGACCGTCCCGGGAAATTTCAACATTTCCGCGTGCGGTTACCGTTTGCAATTCGCGATTATAGTCAACCTCGTCGGCGCTGAACAATATCTTGGATTGTTCTTCGTTTTCGGTTGTGATTTCATCGGATTGTTGGGCTTTGGCGGCAATCGAATAGGTCCCGGCTAGTGCAAATGTACAGCCAAGTATCGTCCCCGTTGCCAGTCTTTTTATCATTCCCCCAGTACACGCCATTCAGCTAGCCGTCCTCCAGATGCAGCAAGGTCGAAACCCCCAATAGCAACGATATACCTGCAGGTGCCCAGGCT
>CBIHMD010000678.1:0-1900 GCA_966210655.1 uncultured Thalassospira sp. | reverse complement strand
GAACTGGGTGTGGGCCAGCCCGCCGTCAGCCATCAGATCACCGTCCTTGAAGACCAGCTTGGCCAACCGCTGTGTCGCCGCAAACATCGCGGTGTGTCGCTCACCCGCGCCGGGCAGGAACTGTTTGATTGCATTTCGGTGGCCTTCGGGCAGATCGACCGCACGGTGGAACGGATCAAAACCAGACGGTCTGCCCGGCTCAGTGTCGGCACCGATTTCGCCTTTGCGTCCTTTATCCTGATGCCCCATCTGCCGGAATTCATCGCCCGCCATCCCGATATCGAGGTCAATGTCGTCACCAACCAGACCGGGCATTTCGCCGCCGATCAGAATATCGATATCGAAATCTCGTTCGGGAACTGCCACCCCGAAGACGTGATGCTGATCCCCGAACAGGTCACTCCGGTCTGTAGCCCCGCCTTCCTTGAGGCCCACGGCCATCCGAAAAACATCACCGATCTGCGGCATTATCCGCTGATCCATCTCGATGATGAAATCGATCATCGCTGGTTTAACTGGGAAAGCTGGCTGCGCACTGCCGGGGTTCGGGAAACCGGGCGGCTTTACGGCCACCGGTTCAATACCTATCTGCTCGTCCTGTCGGCCACCCTGTCCGGGCAGGGGGTGGCCCTTGGCTGGACCGCCCTTTTGCAGCAGCACCTGAAAACCGGGCAGCTCGTCACCCTTGGTGATGTCACGCTGGGGTCTGATCGCGGATATGTCCTGTCCTGCCGGTCAAACACCCACCGGCAGGAACAGATCAATGCGTTTCTCGGCTGGGCCCGCGATCTGGTCGCTCAACCCGCACCCTAACCCTTGTTGCGATCCTTCGGCAGGGCCGCCGCGATGCGATCCGCCAGCCGCGCAAATGGCAATGTCTGCAACCACACCGTTCCCGGCCCTTCAAGGGTCGTGACAAAAAGCCCCTCGCCCCCGAAAAGCGCATTGGTAAAGCCACCAATGAATTTGATCGAATAATCAACCGACGGCGTCATCGCGACAAGTGTCCCGGTATCCACACGCAATGTCTGGCCTGCCTGCAAATCCTTGCGGATGATCGTGCCCCCGGCATGAACGAATGCCAACCCGTCACCGCGCAATCGCTGCAGGATAAAGCCCTCGCCACCAAACAACCCGGCACCGAGTTTCTTGGAGAATGCGATATCGATATCAATGCCCGATGCCGCACATAAAAACGCGTCCTTCTGGCAAATGATCTCGCCGCCCAGTTCCGGCAAATTCATCGGCACCACCTTGCCCGGATAGGGGGCGGCAAAGGCGACATGCCCCTTGCCCGATCCTTCATGGACGAAACTGGTGATAAAGAACCCCTCGCCGGTCAGCATCCGCTTGAAACCGGAAAAAATCCCGCCGCCCGTGCCGGTCTGCATGGCAATGCCGTCCGACATATACATCATCGCCCCGGCTTCGGCGCGAACCCCCTCGCCCGGATCAAGTTCGATCTCGACAAGCTGCATTTCCTCGCCATGGATTTTATAGTCGATCACGTCTGCCATTCGGGCGTCTCCATTATCCGGTCCTGTTGAAATTCTTCGGCGAGGACTTCGTCAAGAAATTGATCGTCGACCAGCAGCCCGTCATCACCAAGGAGCCGCGCCAGCAGATGCAATGGCTCACCTCGGGCCGTTATCCGATCGCCTTCGGGCTGCCGACCGCAGCCATGGTGGAATATGCCGATCGCGGCGGCAGCGTGAAGGAATTCGATCAGGTGGAAGGGGTGCTCGCCTGGTCCCAGGGTGTTGGCGGGGCGAGCCTGCTGACCCATGCGCCGCATCCCAATGCCGCCAAGGTCTTTCTGAACTGGATCATGATGAAGGACACGCAGGACGGCCTGATGAAGGTCGTCAAGCTCAACAGCCGGCGCAAGGGGGTGACGCTC
>CBIHMD010000677.1:0-1903 GCA_966210655.1 uncultured Thalassospira sp. | reverse complement strand
CCCATATACAATGGAACACACGGTTGAATTGCGGCCACGACAGAACACCGCAACCAATCACCCGGTGCCGCCGGGAAAAGGACACGGATGACATTCTTTCTCAAAATAGGTCTCGCCGCCGCCTTTTTGCTGCTGGCCCAGACAAACGCACAAACACACGCCAAGGCCCATGAACTGTCACAGGCAGATGCAGATCAAACACTGGTTATCGCCACCAACGATTACCCGCCCTATATCCATGCCACCGAAGACAGCAGCTTCCTGCCCGATCTGTTTCGCGCCATCGGGCACGAAATGAATGTCACATTCGAATTTCTCTTTGAACCATGGAAGCGCGGCGAGCAGGATGTTGAAAATCTCGATGTATGGGGCACGCTGCCCTATCGCTGGTCTGAAGAACGCGCGCGGAAATTCAATTTCTCCGACGCTCTCTATATCGAAGATTCCCCGTTTTTCGCCTATAATGCTTATGGTGCCAAACCTGCCATCCACTATGATGACCTGACCGATCTGATGCCCTATCGCCTTGGCGGGATACAGGGATATTATTATCAGCCATGGTTTTCTGATGCCGGGTTAAATGTCGAATATGCCCTGTCCGAAGAACAGAATTTCAAAATGCTGCAACTGGGCCGGATTGACCTGTTTTCCACCGCGCGCTCCGTCGGCTGGCACATGATCAGAAAGCTCTTCCCGCCCGAAGAAGTCGAAAAATTCTATACGATCGAAAAACCGCTGCTTCCGGGCTCCGGCCTTTTTCTGATGACGTCAAAAGACTATCCGAACGGTGATGAACTGCTCGAACGCTTCAACGCGGCTCTTGCCATCGTCAAGCAGAACGGCACATTTGAAAGCCTGATGAACCGCCATGAATTGTCGGTCAATTACTGATCCCGCATGCAAAAAGGGCCGCAGCATCACGCCACGGCCCTTGTTAATGCTGAATTAACGGCGTTATTATCCCTGCTTGCGCACGGCCTCCGCACTGGCAACCACATCTTCAAGGTAACTCCGCCACGACGGATCAACCGCAATCCCGAAAATATCGGTCAATGTCTGCTCGACATCGCCTACTGACAGGTGATGCACCTCTTCCTCGCCCGTCCGCAACCGGATGGTCAGGCGATTGTTCAGCAACGTGAACCTTGCATGCGGGGCGCTTCGCGCCACCATCAGAACCTTGGCAAAGCCGCTTTCGGCATGGGTGCTGGCGTAAAAGTTCATCACCTCGTAATCGATATCCTCGACCGGGACGATATCGACCTCATGCACCGGCTTCCAGACGCCATCGCGTTCAAGCTCCGTCAGGTAACGGCCATTGCGTTCCCGCACCCGGAAGGTATCATGCGGGGTGACCTGCGGCACCGAAACGCCCAGCAAAAGTGGTGCTGTCGGCACACAACCACCCAGCCCGACATCCACCAGCCACGCCTCGCCATCCAGTGTGACACGCATCGCCATGTGGCAGCGCGGTCGCGGACCATCGCCCTCGGAATATCCCCACAATACCCGCCCGGCAAGGCTTTCGACCTCAAAGCCAAGGCTGCGTAACACGCGGCGGAAAAGGCCGTTCTGCTCGAAACAATAGCCACCGCGTCCTTCAAAAATGATCTTGCGGTCGATATCCTCTGGCGCAAGGCTCACCCCCTTGCGACACAGCACATTGATCGCCTCGAACGGGATATGGGCAGGATGCAGGGCATGCAGATCACGCAAAACCTCAAGCGTTGCCTCGCGCGGACCTTCATAGCCGATCCGGGCGAAATAGGCGTCCAGATCAACCTGTGGTTCGGGCAGGTTAAAGGGCTTTGCCCAGCTTGCGTCAATCGCGGTTTGCACGCTGGAATTGATTGCGGCATCATCGAATTTGGGGGCACTCATCGGCAGATGCGTATTCATCGGG
>CBIHMD010000676.1:0-1906 GCA_966210655.1 uncultured Thalassospira sp. | reverse complement strand
GCGCCGTCCCGTACGGTTGCGGGGTTTGTATTTTTTGCACCTTGCAATGACCGCAGGAAGGACAAAATTAAATGGTTACAGCATGTTATGAAAAATGTGGCTTCCGTGAACTGCTCGACACCAATTTTAACCTGACGGCAACGGCTTATATGTCTATTCTGTCAAAAAAGAGGGTTAACTCTTTAAAGTTCTAAATGGGTTGGGGGTATTCGAGCGGTTCACGCTTGGAGAAAATAAAAGACAATGTCTTTTACGACGATCTTGGGGATTCTGGTCGGTGTGGGGCTTTTTGTCGGCTCCATCTTCATTTCGACCGACAACTATTTTGTGTTTATCAGTCTGTCGAGTGCGTTGATGGTGATCGGCGGAACATTGGCAGCGACTTTTATTGCCTATGAAGCGCGCTATGTTCTGCTTGCGCTCAAACTTATTTTCAAAATTTTTCGGGCACCGCAAATGGGCCGGGGCCAGTTGACCGGCGAAGTCGGTCGTGTGGTCAAATGGGGCTACCTGCTTCAGAAAAAGGGCATCAACGCGCTGGAGCAGGAAGCACAGCGCGTCGGCAAGGACGAGCCGTTTCTGGGCTGGGCGATGGAAGTCGTAATCACCGGGTATAATGGTGATGAAACCGCCGAAATGCTACATAACGCGATTGAAAATGCGTTCAACCGTAATCTGGTGCCTGTATCCATCCTTAAAAACATGGCGGGTGCCGCACCGGCATTCGGCATGATCGGTACGCTGGTTGGCCTTGTGATCATGCTTGATAAAATGGCCGACGATCCGACACAGCTTGGTGCGGGTCTTGCGATTGCGCTGATCACGACGCTTTACGGTATTGTTGCCGCCCGGTTCTTTTTCATGCCCGCCGCCAGCAAAATCCAGCAGCGTGAAGAAATCATGCGGTTTCGCAATTACCTGATTGCCGAAGGCCTGATCATGCTGGCGGACCGCAAGGGACCGCGCGCGATCCAGGACAAAATGAATTCGTTCCTTGATCCGGCAATCCATTTCAATATCGACAAGTCCGCAAAATAGCAGCAGCCAAGATACGTTTGAAGACAGGAGGCCATGATGGCCCGGCGCAAGTCACCCATGGGGCAACGCAAAGACGAACCAGTCGATGAAGACTGGATGGCAACCTATGCCGACGCGATCACACTTCTGATGGCGTTCTTTGTGATGTTGGTCAGCTTTTCAAAAGTCGAAATCCCGCTTTTCGAAAAAGTTCAGTCGGGCATCGCCGAACAGATTGGCAAACGCGATATTGTCCGCCCGACCCAGGTCCTTGAAACCGACCTGAAGGACGTTGTCTTCAATATGTCGATGGATAATGCAGTCAATGTCGCGACAGATGATGAAGGTATCCTGATGGAACTGGGTAGCGGATCGTTCTTTCATCCTGGTTCGGCCAATCTGACGCAGGATGCGGTCCTGTTCCTGAAAGATGTCGGCGATCTTTTGAAAGAACCCCGATATCTCGGTTTTCAGATCGAAGTCACCGGCCATACCGATGACAGCCCGATCAACACGCCGCGCTTCCCGTCCAACTGGGAACTCGCCGCCGGACGGGCCATTGCCGTTGTCCGGTTCTTAACCGCGGTCGGGGTTGATCCCGACAGTGATCGTATGCGGGCGATTTCCTATGGCGATACAAAGCCGAAATTGCCCAACCGCGACGACGACGGCAATCCGATCGAGGAAAACCGTGAAGCCAACCGCCGCATCGATATCCGCGTCTTCCCGAAATATTCGCGGGTATTCTGATTTCAGCGGCTTGTTGCCCTACTCGATCACGACAACCATTTCATCGCGCGCTGCAAAGACATTTGACCATTGTTCGCGGGCTTGCTGTTCGATCCCGGCCATCACCGCATCATTGTGATCGGGGTCATGATGAAACAGG
>CBIHMD010000675.1:0-1912 GCA_966210655.1 uncultured Thalassospira sp. | reverse complement strand
TTGATGCCCCTTTGGCGATGTCGCCGTCGTCCTTTCGGCCTGTCAGATCGTTGCACCGTCATCGTCATATTCCTGTCTTTGACCCAAAACGCAAAAACCCGCGAAGCGCATCACGCTTTGCGGGTTTTGGTCCGGGTGCATTTCTCCCGTTGACTTTTACTTTATGCCATAAACAAAAGAACAAATCAAGAACATTTTTCCGAAAAATCAAAGAAAATTCTCCGACAGGAAAAAGCATTGTTTTTTCAATTCCTTACAGGATTCTCAGCACCCTATTCCGCCGCATCCGAGCTTTGCCGGTTCAATGCCCGTGTCATCAATGCGCGCAGTTTCGCCGGGCGGAGCGGCTTGTTCAGCAGTGCGAATCGCTGGGCGCGGATCAGTTCCGACGTATCTGTGCTGCGATCCGCCGTAATCACCACGCCGGGAATATCAAAACCGTGCTGATCCCGCAGCCTGATCAGGACATCAAGCCCGGTTTCCCCGGAACTGAGGTGATAGTCGGCAAGGATGATATCGGGGGCAAAGACAGGTTCGAATCCCTCCTTGTCCGCCATTACATTCTGCGGAACCAGAAGCTTCTCAGCATCAATCCCTGACCGCGCAGTCGCCACCACGCAATTCCAGTTTTCCAGCATGGCGCGCATGCCATCAAGAATATCAGGTTCGTTATCGATGCAAAGGACGCGTAATCCACCCAGTTCGCCTGCCATCCGGCGGCGCGGTTTGGGCATTGCGGCCTCGTCCACAATGCCAATCGGCACATCGACCGAGAAAACCGTCCCCCGCCCCGGACGGGAGCGCACGGAAACCGCATGATCAAGCGACCGGCCAAGACGATCCACAATCGCAAGGCCAAGGCCCAACCCCTTCACATCGGTGGTTTCCGGCCCCTCAAGGCGATGGAATTCGCGGAAGATGATTTTAAGCTTGTCCTCGGGGATGCCCGGCCCGCAATCCCATACCTCGATCCTGATCTTGTCACCCCGCATCCGGCACCCGACCACCGCCCCGCCATGGCGGGTATAGCGCAGCGCGTTGGAAATAAAGTTTTGCAGGATGCGGCGCAAAAGCCTGCTATCGCTTTTGACCCAGACATCACGCGGATGAACCGCAAACCGAAGCCCGGCCTTTTCCGCGACGGGTGTAAATTCGGTCTTGAGCGCATTAAGCACATCCGAAACCCGGAAATCGCGGATGGTGGGCTGCATGGCCCCGGCATCAAGTTTACAGATATCCAGAAGCTCGTTGAGCAGTTCCTCAACCCCCTTCAGCGACAGATCAACCTTATTGACCAGATCATGGATATCGTCGCGAAGCTCCTTGCCCCCCAGCGCCACGGTGAACAGCCGAGCGGCATTTAACGGCTGCAACAAATCATGGCTGGCCGCAGCAAAGAACCGGGTTTTGGTATCGTTCGCCGTTTCGGCCTGTTCCTTGGCAACCGAAAGTTCCGAGTTCAGTTCCTCAAGCGCATGGGTGCGTTCCGTCACGCGGGCTTCAAGCCCCTCGTTGGCATCCTTAAGGGCGCGTTCGGCATTCCGGCGTTCGGTGATGTCGTGATAGATACAGAAATAACCAAGCACTTCGCCGGTTTCGTCAAAGTGCGGGATATATGTCCCCTCGGCATAGCGGGCTTCGCGTTCGCTGCCGTCACTCGCCCCCCAGCCTTCCTTGGGGGCGGGAAAATCGATCTCGAAGCTCTGGCGATAGCCTTCCAGTACCGCGCGGATCATCGGCTCCAGCCGGACATAGCGTTCTTCGCCCACCGCTTCGCGCACCGCCATGCCATGCGCCTCGATCCGGCGGATGCCAAACATCCGCTCATACGGGCGGTTGGTAAAACGCAGCCGCTGGTTTTTGTCGGCATAGGCGATCATGACCGGGATGTTATCGGTATAGATGCGAATAT
>CBIHMD010000674.1:0-1912 GCA_966210655.1 uncultured Thalassospira sp. | reverse complement strand
ATACCCAACTTGCTGCCATGCTTGAACGTGACGGCGTTAACAAGGACGTCACTGCCATTGTCGATCTGATTGACGGTGTGATTGCCAGTGCCAATGGCGATACGCGAACCGACTGGCTTGATCTGGTCGGTGGCAAGCTTGGCGATGATCTGAAATCGGCCCTGCTGGCATTGCGTGAAGAACGCACATCCGAATTTCTGTATGCCAAGGATGGCTATGATGCCGCGGCCCGGATCGAAGCGCTTCGCAAATATCTTGCTGCCAAGGGTGTCGATGGTTTCGTCGTTCCGCGATCAGATGAACATCAGGGTGAATATGTTCCGGCCTGTGCCGAACGTCTGGCGTGGCTGACCGGCTTTACCGGGTCTGCCGGGGCGGCGGTGGTGCTTGCCGACAAGGCCGCCGTGTTTGTCGATGGCCGATACACCATTCAGGTCCGTCAGCAGGTCAACCGCGACATTTACGAATATCGTCATCTGGTCGATGAACCGGTTGTCGGCTGGATTCACGACAATCTGAAATCCGGTCAGAAGCTGGCCTATGATCCGCATCTGCATACAGTCCAGCAGGCCGAACATCTGCGCGGTGCATGCAAGGGTGTTGGTGCCGAACTGGTCGCAATCGAGCCCAATCCGATTGATGTTCTGTGGCACAAACAGCCAGCCATGCCGGTAGCACCCGTGCGCCCGCATCTTCTGGAACATGCTGGCAAATCCAATGCAGAAAAACGCAAACAGATTGCCGGAATGCTCGAAAAACTGGAATGCGACAGTGCCGTGATTTCCGCACCCGACAGCATCGCATGGCTTCTGAATATCCGGGGTGGCGACGTGCCCCATATTCCGTTGCCGCTGGGATATGCCATCATCAATGGCGATGCATCGGTTGATCTGTTTATGGATGAACGCAAGTTTCCGGCTGAAACCGTGAAATGGCTTGAAAACGACGCGACCATTCGCCACCCCGGTGAACTCGAAGAAGCCCTTGGCGCGTTGGGTAATCAGTCGGTCCGTCTGGACGAGGCAACCGCATCCGACTGGCTTCGTATGAAGCTTTCCGATGCCGGTGCAACCATGCGGATCGGCCGTGACCCGGTGGCACTGCCCAAGGCCTGCAAGAATGAAGTCGAGCTTGAAGGATCGCGCAAGGCGCATAAGCGCGACGGCGAGAAAATCATTCGTTATTTCGCGTGGCTTGAAGAAGCCGCAGCCGATGGCAGCATTGATGAACGCATGGCCGCAGACAAACTTCTCGCACTTCGTGCCGAAGACCCCATGTTTCGCGATACCAGTTTTGAAACCATCCCGGGCAGCGGTCCGAATGGCGCGCTGTGCCATTATCGCAATACCCCCGAAACCAATCGGAAATTGTCACCGGGCGAAATTTTCCTGATCGATAGTGGCGGGCAGTATCTGGACGGTACCACCGATATCACGCGAACAACCGTGATAGGCGAACCGACCCAGGAACATCGGGATCGTTTTACCCGCGTGCTGAAGGGGCATATCGCGCTTGCACGTGCGGTTTTCCCCGTCGGCACCACCGGGCAGCAGCTTGATACCCTTGCACGTGCCCCGCTTTGGGAAGCCGGTCTTGATTTCGACCATGGCACCGGGCATGGCGTTGGCAGTTACCTTGGCGTTCATGAAGGTCCGCAAAGGATTTCCAAGGCCCCGAACAAGATCGCGCTTAAACCGGGCATGATCCTGTCGAACGAACCGGGTTTTTATAAGGAAGGCGAATATGGCATCCGGATTGAAAACCTGATTGCGGTGATCGAGATCGATGGCCCGGTTGGGGCGGATCGCCCGATGCTGGGCTTTGAAACGCTGACCTTCTCGCCGATTGAACGCAAACTGATTGATCCGGAACTGATGACCAAGGATGAATTGCAGTGGCTGAACGATTACCA
>CBIHMD010000673.1:0-1921 GCA_966210655.1 uncultured Thalassospira sp. | reverse complement strand
CCGATATCCCGAGCAACGTGCCCCAAGATGCGTCTTTTACGCGACACGAAAATTATTTGACGCAAAAAAAGCGATAATTTTCGAAATCTTCCATTGTTATTAACACGGCAATAACTCTTTGCCCGCTAAAACGAATGCCAAGGTCTAATGTCCGGGGGACACCTGAGACGTAGCGTGGCAAAGGGAAGGCTGCGCCGATCTTGAGCTCTAAAGCGCGGAGAGGAAGAGCAAACAATGAGCACGATCAATTTTTCCGTTCCTGAAACGGAAGAAAACCTGAAACCGAAGATTACAGTTATTGGCGTCGGTGGCGCCGGTGGCAATGCTGTTAACAACATGATCGCATCCGAACTCGAGGGTTGTGATTTTGTTGTTGCCAACACGGACTCACAGGCCCTTAGCCAGAGCAAAGCTACACGCAAGATGCAGCTTGGCCGCAAGATCACCCAAGGGCTGGGTGCAGGTGCACGTCCCGATGCGGGCAGTGCAGCCGCCGAAGAATCCATCGAAGACATTCAGGCCCAGCTTGAAGGCTGCCACATGGTGTTCATCACCGCGGGCATGGGCGGCGGTACCGGTACCGGTGCGGCCCCGGTCATTGCACGGGCGGCCAAGGAAGCAGGCATTCTTACGGTTGGTGTCGTTACCAAACCGTTCCATTTCGAAGGCACGCGCCGCATGCGCACCGCCGAACAGGGGATCGAACAGCTTCAGCAATATGTTGATACGCTGATCATCATCCCGAACCAGAATCTGTTCCGGGTCGCGAATGAAAAAACCACTTTCGCAGATGCCTTCCAGATGGCAGATGACGTTCTGCGCAATGGCGTGCGTTCCATTACCGACCTTATGATGGTTCCGGGCCTTGTGAACCTTGACTTTGCCGATATCCGCACTGTTATGAGCGAGATGGGCAAAGCCATGATGGGCACGGGCGAAGCCACGGGTGAAAAACGTGCGCTTGAAGCCGCCGAGGCCGCCATTGCAAATCCGCTTCTGGAAGATGCTTCGATGAAGGGCGCACGTGCGGTCCTGATCAACATCACCGGCGGTATGGACATGGCCCTTTACGAAGTCGACGAAGCCGCGAACCGTATTCGCGAGGAAGTTGCTTCGGAAGCCAACATCATCTTTGGTTCGACCTTTGATCCAACCATCGAAGGCGCACTTCGCGTTTCCGTGGTTGCCACCGGCATCGATGCCGAGGACGTCCGTCGTCCGCAGCCGACCACCGTTTCGGTCGCGCCGATCAAGGCAGCCGAACAGGCGGCCAAGCCGGCAACGCCGTCCTTTGGTCAGCATGGCGCAGCAGCCGCCGTCGCCAGTGCCCCGGAAGCCGCTGTTACCAGCGCGCATGACGGCTATCATGGCGGCGCCTCGATCGACGAAATTCCGGCAGAACGTTTTGCCGCAACCGGCAGCGCCCAGCAGCCGGAACTGAGCAATCAGCCTGCAACCGATACCGGTTCGATCGAACTGGGCCAGACCGTTCTGAAACCGAAACCGGTTTCACGTCCGGCACAGCATTTCACCCCGGCCGAAAAGCCGAAAGAAAATGGTGACATGGCCTTTATTCCGCCGCGTCCGGCCCGTCCGAGCGATGCAGAACAAAACCACAGCCCGGATGTATTCGAAGCAGCAGATGCCCAGAATGCAACCCCGCCACGTTTTGGCCTGCGAACCCTGTTTGGCAAAAACAAGGGCGGTCATGACGACCACGCAGAACAGCCCCACCATGCCGCACCGCGTCAGGCACATCCGCAGCCACAGGCTCCGGCACCGCGCCAGACCGAAATGTCGCTTGGCGAGGATGCAAACCAATCCTTGAAGGCCGATCCAGCTTCCCGCGTCAAGACGTCGAACACGTCCGACGACCTTCTGGAAATTCCGGCCTTCCTGCGTCGTCAGGCCAACTGACGAC
>CBIHMD010000672.1:0-1921 GCA_966210655.1 uncultured Thalassospira sp. | reverse complement strand
GGTAAAGCTTGTGCCATCGGGCCATTTTGTCGTGCTGCCCGGTTCGATCTGGCGGCTGTTGTTCAGATATTCGCCGTCCACTTCGCGGCCATCGGCATATTCGGTGTTGCCGGTGATTTTTTCGCCGGTAATGTCGGCATTGTCGATTTCGGCAAAAGGCTGTTCGTTGCGGGTGATTTCGACCGTGCCGGTGCCGACCGGATTGCCGTTATTTTGCGGGCCGGTATATTCCGCCCGGTAGCCGTCATGGGCAAACATGACTTCGGGGCCATAGGTGGTGGTGATCGGTATGCGCCATATCCCGGTGTTGATACCGGGATCAATCCGGGCGGGATCGGGTTCGCGACTTATTTTAACTTCTTCGGAAAACAGGCCGTAATCGGCATAGACCACCGTGACCTCGCCGGGCAAGACATCGACCCAGCTTTCCGATTCCAGTTCACCCAGTCGAGAGACCCTGACCAGATAGCTGTCTGGCCACAGGGTGTATTCCTTCATCTGTCCGGCGGAAAGCTGTTCGGTGGTGAAGGGCTTGAACCCCTTGTTGCGCGCAGCCTTTACGACCTGCATCTGCCAGCCGTAATAGGCCCCGTTACCCGACGGGTTGATGCGGAATGCGATGCTGCCGGGATCGGAAACATGGGCCGGGGCAAGGGATGTTTGCGATGGCACGGGCGAGGGCGCGGGGGCTGTGTTGACTGTCTGGCAGGCAGAAAGGCTGATGGCCAGAATGCCAATCGTCACGGTCCTGATCATGGTAACGCCCGGTTTCATCACCCATTCCCCCATAGGTCATCTGATAAAACCGATTTCGCCACAACTTTGGCAGGTTGGGAAGCGTTTAAATTTAGCCTTTCCACGCAATAAGCGCGGCACCGGTGCCGATCATCACAACGCCAAGCCAGTTTGCGGGGGACAGTTTTTCACCAAGAAATGCTGCGCCGAAAATCGCAACCAGTACGACGCTGAGCTTGTCAATCGGGGCGACCTTTGCGGCCTCGCCAATCTTGAGTGCGCGGAAGTAGCATAACCACGATGCCCCGGTCGCAAGCCCGGACAGGATCAGGAACCACCATGTTTTGGCCGATACGGTCGCCGGGTTTTGCCAGTGGCCGCCAATCATCAGGATGGCAAAGACCATGACGAAAATGATTGCGGTGCGGATGAAGGTGGCAAAGTCGGAATTGATGTTTTCAATCCCGACCTTGGCAAAAATCGCGGTCAGTGCGGCAAAGCAGGCGGCAAGGGCAGCCCATAATTGCCAGCTTTCCATCACATCCTTCATTGCCGATTACCCCGTTTTGCCTTTCCGGATGCTGTCTGCCGCCCGTTATTTCCGGATCAAGGGATCCAAAAGGGCCTCAATCGGCGGGACTGGTGTGGTTTTGACTTTCTTGGTGACGATATAGGTAAAATAGCGATCAATTCCAATCCCGTCGATCAAAAGTCCGTCGATCAGACGCTGATAGGCATCGACATCGCGGCAGAGCACCTTGAGCATATAATCGACCCCGCCGCCAAGGGCATAGCATTCGATGATTTCGGGGATATCCTGAACCGCTTTTTCGAAAATCGCGAAATCTTCGTGCTGATGATGGCGAAGCGTTACCTCGGTCATCACAAGGGTTGGTTTCACCAGCATTTCAAGATTGATATGGGCGTGATAGCCCGAAATGACGCCAAGGTCCTCAAGGCGTTTGAGCCGTTCCCAGCACGGGCTTGGCGAAAGGTTGACCGCCTCGGCCAGTTTGACCTTGGTGATGCGCCCCTCGCGTTGCAGCGTGAGCAGGATTTTCAGATCCTGATCATCAAGCCTGATCATTTCCCGACCACCTCGGCAATGACGGCAAGACAGTCGCCGGTTTTGATCAGGCCGGGGAAATGGCGACAGGCGACAATGCCATCGCGCGGTGCCTTGTAT
>CBIHMD010000671.1:0-1923 GCA_966210655.1 uncultured Thalassospira sp. | reverse complement strand
GTGGGAAGGTCGTTACACTGTTCGGTGAACGGTCCCGCGGACCGGACGGATTGGCGGTTGCACATTCCAAAGGGATCGAGATCGATACGCGGCCAAACGCGCAAGTCGTATCGCCGTTTGACGGCAAAGTTGTATTCGCGGGGCCCTTCCGTGGCTATGGCCGCCTCTTGATTATCGAACACGGCGAAGGATACCATAGTCTTATCGCCGGTTTTGATCGGCTCGACAGTGTGGTAGGACAGTATTTGTTGGCGGGCGAACCTGTTGGAATAATGGGTGAAATATCGCCTAAACTCTATCTGGAGATGCGCCATGACGGCGAAGCGGTCAATCCGCTTCCCTGGCTGGCCTCGAAAAACGGCAAGGTAAGTGGATGAAAACCTCTCGATTGGCAGTATTCGCACTCGCTACCGGCATGACTTTGGGCCTTGCTTCGCCCGCGCTGGCGCAATCTTCACCAACAACGTCGGCCGAAACCTATCGGCTGCTGAACCTGTTTGGCGATGTGTTTGAACAGGTAAAATCAAAATATGTCGAAGAAGTCGATGACAAGCAGCTTATCGAAGCTGCGATCAACGGCATGCTCACATCGCTTGATCCGCATTCCTCATATCTGAATATGGATAATTTCGAGGAAATGCAGGTCGATACCCGCGGCGAGTTTGGCGGACTTGGCATCGAAGTCACGATGGAAGAAGGCTTTGTCAAAGTCATTTCCCCGATTTATGACACGCCTGCCGAAAAGGCCGGTTTGCAACCCGGTGACTTCATCACCCATATCGATGGCAAACCGATCCGTGGTCTTGGCCTGAACGAAGCCGTCGAAATGATGCGCGGCAAGGTCAATACGGACATTATCCTGACCATCATGCGCAAGGGTGAACAGGCACCGTTTGATGTGACCCTGACCCGGGCCGTGATCAAGATCCAGTCGGTCCGCTCCGAAGCAAAGGACGATGTCGGATATATCCGGATCACCAAGTTCAACGAACAGACCTATAGCGGCCTGCAACGTGCGATCACCGATATGCGCGATCAGATCGGCCCGGAAATGAAGGGCCTTGTGATTGACCTTCGCAACAATCCGGGTGGATTGCTGGATCAGGCGATTTCGGTTTCGGACGCCTTCCTTGACAAGGGTGAAATCGTATCGACCCGTCCGCGCGATACCGAAAACACCGAACGTTACAACGCCCGTCCGGGCGATCTTGCCGACGGACTTCCGATGATCGTACTGGTCAATGACGGGTCGGCATCCGCATCCGAAATCGTGGCCGGTGCCCTTCAGGATCATCGCCGGGCAGTCATCATGGGAACCCGCAGTTTTGGCAAGGGATCGGTTCAGACCATCCTTCCGATGCCGGGCAATGTGGCACTTCGTCTGACCACCGCGCGCTATTACACGCCGTCGGGGAAATCGATCCAGGAAGTCGGTATTGTGCCCGATATTATCGTCCCGCAGGGACGTGTTGAAAGCACCGAAGCCGCTGAACGCCGTTCCGAATCAACTCTGAACGGTGCCCTGCAGAACGAGGATGAAACCATTAGCAATGAGGAACTCGATGCGAATAACCGGCGCGAAGCGGCAGAAAAACTTGCGCAGGAAGATTATCAGCTGTCACGTGCACTTGACATGATCCGGGGCATCGCCCTGTTCGCACCCCGCCCGCAAGGGTGAGGTGCGATCCGAAGACCAAAAGAGACTGACCTTTCGTGATCAGGAAACTCATACAATCCTTGCGGTTCGGCCGAAAGAAGGAACAGGATCCTCTGGATGACATGGACGACGATGAAACAGACGATGTTTCAGCCGCCCTGTCAGACGAGGATCTTCCCTTTAACGAGCTGCCGATTGAGGTCCAGTGGGAACGCCTGCCCAAACACCCGCCGTCGCGGCGCTGGTGGTTGTCCAAGCTCCTGATC
>CBIHMD010000670.1:0-1930 GCA_966210655.1 uncultured Thalassospira sp. | reverse complement strand
CAGATATACCGATCCTGATCATCATAAATCCCGTCCGGGAGGGTGATGGCATTCCGGGCGGCAAATTTCCGTACCAATGCAGGCGTCAACGCACCTTCCATATGCAGATGCAATTCGGCCTTGGGGATATGCTGTGTCATTTCGGGCGCTCCGGATTTTTTTATTTTCTTTCCTGATCCAGTTCTAACGCCAACAAAGCCCCGGGTCACGCGGCAACCGTTTTGCCTTTCGATTTTGTTCTGACTGATTTTTCATCCGGTGCCAAATCCGCAAGCGGCCCGATATAGGGGGCAAACCGCTGCCATTTCCCAACAGAGTCCTGATTGATCGGGCGACGCACCTGAATCATGCTGGCAGTACGGGCCGCCTTTTCCTCGCGGTAAAATTCAAGACATTCCGGTCGCCAGTCCAGCCCGCAATGGGCCAAATAGTCACGCGCCACCTGCTCCGGCTCTGCCACGAGGTCTTCGTAAGACAGGTCGAACAATGTTCCGTTCCGATCGGTTTCAAACAGAACAGACATCAGTTTTTCATAAGCACGGTAATAATCCGCCAGATCACCAAGATCGTCGGCGTAGCGCATTGGGATGGCAAACGGCGTGGTATAAAGCGAAAGGCAGGTCGCAAGCGGATGGCGATGGGTGTGCAATATTGACGCATCAGGAAACACCCGCCGGATCAATCCGACCCTAAGGAAATTGGCTGGCGTCTTGTTCGCCACAAATTTCGCGTTCGGATCATAAGCATTCAGCGCCGCCAGATAACGTTTGCGAATTTCGCCAATCATTTTGCTATCAAGGCGTTCCATCTGCTCCGAAATTTTACCGCTTCCCGTGACATCGACAACAATACGCGAAAAGTCGCCGATCTCCCCCGCAGCAAAAACATCAGGATGCGCACCCAGAATACGCTCGCAAAGCGTCGTTCCGGACCGAGGCAGACCCAAGACAAAGATTGGTTTGGGACCGGTTTCCATTATGGTGGCTGCAGGTTCGGCACCGCCGGCTTTTTGCCGATTGGCATCAGCCTTGACCAGTTCCCCGATACGTTCCATTTCAGCCAGTTCGGCACACATATCAACCGGCCATGCCTTACGATTTGCGGCATGCCCACGACGATACCAGTCGAAGGCGGTTTCCATATCGTTTTGCGCTTCTGCGGTGCGGGCCAGTGCAAAGCATGCAGAATAAACTTCCCCCGCAGAAGTATCTTCAGAACAGGCAAGCTTCGAGAGAATATCAACCGCGTTTTCCGGCATCGATTGCGGACGCAAGAACGCGATGGTCAAATAGGGTTGAGCACCAACATCATCAAAATCATCGATGAGTTTGAGATTTGCATTTACGGCCTGATCAACCATCCCCGAAAGAGCAAATGCAGACGCTTGAAACGCGCGCAATTCTTTGTCCCCGGGCGTTTCGGAAATCATTTGATCAAGCAAATCAAACGCTTTTACCGACATCTCGCAGTGCATATAAACCTGAACCAGAAGCTTCTTGGCCTCACACAACCGTGGATAGTTTTCCGGTATCCCTTCTAGAAGTGCAATCGCACGTTCAAGGTCGGCTGAAATACTACGCCCCGGACTAACCTTCATCTCCTGACGGAAGATAAGATCGGCCAGAATTTCCCGATAAGCGGCCTGCCCGGGCGCAGAAATATGCTTTTGCTCTACAATTTCTATTGATGAACGAAAGTCACCGCTTACCTGTGTAAATTTATAAAGATTTTGAACAACCGGATTAAAATAACGGTCCGCCGGCTCAAGACTGCGAAACAGACGTCGCAATCTTTGACCCGCGCGCTGAAAATTCGACCCTTGCATTTCCGAAACGGCAGTCATGATATGGATGTCAGTCCGTTTGGGATGGGTTCGCAGAATCTTCAAACCAATTGATGCTGCCATATCGAACTTGGCTGCCGACATAGC
>CBIHMD010000669.1:0-1931 GCA_966210655.1 uncultured Thalassospira sp. | reverse complement strand
GCATGAAACCCGTGAACGGTCCTACACCGATGGCCTGACCCGTGTTTCCAATCGGATGCATTTCGAGGAAACCCTGGCCAGTTGCTGCGTTGAGTTTGACACCGGCAACATTGACGAACCATTTTGCGTGATGATGGTCGATCTTGATCAGTTCAAGGTGGTGAATGACAAATATGGTCACCGGATCGGCGATGAAATCCTTGTTCTGATCGCATCCATGATCAAGGCAAACACCAAGGGCCGCGATCTAGTGGCGCGTTACGGCGGGGACGAGTTTGCAATCCTGTTGCCCCAGACACCGCTTAAGGATGCGATGATGCTGGCCGATGATATGAGCAAGCGCATCGCCGCGCGCGAGGTGCGTGCTAAATCCAGCGGAACGTCGTTCGGTCACATGACGGTTTCGGTCGGTGTGGCCGAATATGTGAAGGGCGAAGGAGCTGCCAAGGTCGTTGATCGTGCCGATAATGCGCTCTATCGGGCGAAAAAGAACGGTCGCAATCGTAACTTCGCTGCCGAATAGCTTGCCCGTCCCGTTCGGTGCATGCGTGCCATGAACCGGCCAGACTTGCATTAAAACCGCTAAAAGCGTATGAAACCAGCGCCCGGCAAGGAGGTTGAACTTGCCGGACTTTCCGTACTGGCAGCAGGTCAATAAGTGTGCCGCGCCGACGGAAGTGTTTTCCAGACCGGAATTGATCGTAAAAGGGCGAGCATGACAGAGCCGCGCGTTATTACATTTGGTTGTCGCCTTAACACCTATGAATCCGAGGTGATGCGTGACCATGCCAAAAACGCCGGTCTTGACGATGCGATCATCATCAATACATGCGCGGTTACGACCGAGGCAGAACGTCAGGCGCGGCAAAGCATCCGCCGCCTGCGCCGGGAAAATCCCGATGCCAAGATTTTTGTCACCGGTTGTGCTGTTCAGGTCAATCCCGACAAATTTGCCAAAATGACCGAGATCGACCGCATCTTTGGTAACGATGCCAAGATGAAGGCCGAAACCTTCCTGATGCCCGAACATGAACGTGTTGTCGTCAATGACATCATGTCGGTCGAGGAAACCGCAAGCCATCTGGTTTCAGGCTTCGAAGGCCGCGCACGCGCCTTTGTCCAGGTTCAGAACGGCTGCGATCATCGCTGCACGTTCTGCATCATCCCGTTTGGTCGCGGCAATTCGCGCAGCGTACCGATGGGCGAGATTGTCAGTCAGGTCCGTGAACTGGTTGCCAATGGTTACGGCGAAGTGGTTCTGACCGGGGTGGACATTACATCCTATGGTCATGATCTCCCGGGAAAACCGACATTGGGGCAGATGGCGCGCCGTCTTCTGGCACAGGTGCCCGAACTGCCACGCCTGCGGATTTCATCCATTGATCCGGTCGAGGTCGACGAGGATATCTTCCGCCTGATCGAAACCGAACCTCGTCTGATGCCGCATATGCATATCAGTCTTCAGGCCGGTGATGACATGGTGCTGAAACGCATGAAGCGTCGCCATCTGCGGCAGGATGTCATCGATTTCTGCGACAAGGTACGCGGACTTCGGGCCGATGTAACATTCGGCGCCGACATCATTGCAGGTTTCCCGACCGAAACCGATGAAATGGCGGGAAATACCCTGCGTCTGGTTGATGAATGCGGGCTGATTTACCTGCATGTTTTCCCCTATTCGTCGCGTCCGGGGACACCGGCGGCCCGTATGCCTCAGGTGCCCAAGGATATCCGCAAGGAACGCGCAGGCGCGCTTCGCGATGCCGGGGAAATTCAGCTGAACAATTTCCTGAAATCACGCATCGGCATGATCGAGAATGTCTTGGTGGAAAAGGAAAATACCGGCCACACCGAACATTTTGCACCCGTTCTGCTGGATCGCGTGATAGAACCGGGCACAATTGCAAAGGCCAAGGTCATCGGCCTTGAAG
>CBIHMD010000668.1:0-1935 GCA_966210655.1 uncultured Thalassospira sp. | reverse complement strand
GCCTGCATTGCGGCCCTGTTCCCCGGTGACTTCGCGCATATGGGCGGCGATTTCGCGGCCGGCCAATGCATTGCCGATATTCGCCTCGGTAAATTCCTGGCCATTCGGGCGCAAAACACGTGCCCCGATTTCAAGCCCCCGCGATGCCAGCGGAATATCGTTGGTCACGATCACGTCGTTCTTGACGGCATTTTCGGCAATCCAGTCATCGGCCGCATCGGGTTCCGGCGGCACAATCACGATCCGGACCAACGGATTGCGCGACGGGCGAATGCCGCCATTTGATACCATGATCATTTCCAGACGATGGCGTTCGGCCACGCGTTCGCATTCCGCCTTTACCGGGCAGGCATCGGCATCGACAAGGATACGCGGCCGCATCGCCGCTTTATTTGATGTATTTTCTGACATGGCGCGATAATCGCCACGCAAACGATAAAGTCAAGCCATCAGGCGATTGTTGGCGTTTCGTGTGCCACCTTGGCATCCTTCATCATCATCAACACCACCCCGCCAACCAGCGCGAAACCGCCAGCCACCAGAACGGTTGCCTGAAAGGAATACCACGTTGCGATGAAACCGGTTGCAAGATTGGCGACAAAGCCGCCGATGAACAGGGTGCTGACATAATAACTGGTTGCGACACCGGGGCGATCCGGGGCGAAGTTTTGAACAAATGTCATACTGATCCCGGCAAAGATGCCGTAATAAATACCGTCAAGGGCCCCAAGCACCAGCACATCGGCAAGACTGGTCGCGTAATAGACCAACCCGTAGAAGATTGCGGCAAGCACGGCCGCAATGATCATCCCGCCGCGTTCCCCGACCTTTCTGATCAGATGCGCGCAGTAATAGATCACCACCACCTCGACAAAGCATTTCACCGTCAGGGCAAAACCTGCCGCCGATGCGATCAATCCAAGCTCGGTCGTGAAATAAAGCGGCATCGCGGTTACGAATACGACATTGCCCGCCCCAATGAAAAACACCGGCACACACGCCAGAAGCAATCCGAAATTGAACGGGATTTTCTTGCCCGTCACCAACGAACCGGGATGATGGGTTTTAAACGCTGCCGGGACGATGAACAAACACACGACGAACCACACTGCACCAAGGATCGCGATGCTGTAATAGGTCACCGTAAAGCCGAACGCACCAAACAGCGATAATGACGCCGCCGGGCCAATCATCCAGCCAAGCGATGTCTGCATCCGAAGGAACCCGTTGAATTTGACAACGTCGCGCCCGGTCTGTTCGGCAAACAGCCGCCCAAACGAATACATCACCGAAAGCGCGCCAGACCCGATGCCAAGCAGGATCGAGGCAAGGCAAAGATAGATCCAGTAAACCTGAAACGTCGCAAGAATCGCCATGCCACTGGCAAAGCAGACAATACTGGTGATCAGAAGCGCCTTGATCGGCACGGCCCGGTCAATCGCGCGGCCAAATGCCCGGTTGGTCAGAAGCGTGACGACAACCTGAACGATCGCCACCATGCTGACTTTCCATGGCGGCTCCCCCAATCCTTCGATGACATAAAGCCCGCCAAGCGGCGCTGCCGAGGACGACGTAAACGCCCCCATTAAAAGCAGCCCCAGCACCAGAAACGGATAGCGATCCAGAAAGGCGGTCACGCCAGATATCGGCCGAAGATTTCCATTTTCAGGATGCCCGTCATCCTGTGCCGTACCAGTCTGATCGCGCAATTTCGTGCCCCCGCCCTCATCATAAGCCCAAAGCACGTTTTAGATGATCAACTGCCGACAGGAAACATCCCTAATTGCAAAGCTGTGAAATTGTCACAATCCGGGTACGGCGCGCTTAGGCAAGCCCACCAACAAAGCTGGCAAGTTCCGGGGTTTTCGGATTGGCAAAAACCTCTTCGGGGGCACCGCTTTCGTGAATGCGGCCTTGATGCATGAAGACCAGTTT
>CBIHMD010000667.1:0-1947 GCA_966210655.1 uncultured Thalassospira sp. | reverse complement strand
GTTTCGGTATCTGTTCGGGTCTTAATCGCATTCTTCTTAATCGCATTCGGGGGCAGGCAGCCGGGTGACTTTCTGCAAATCGCCGCGCACACGGAAGGTGCCGTAATTCATGCGCAATTCGTGAGCCACGCCATTTTCACCGAAATCGACCGCGATTTCGGTCGACGGACCGTTTTCGGCAGCGCCAATCGGGTAATAGGCCAGATTAAGGCTGTGATACGGGCTATCGGCAATACCGTCGGCATCTTCGGCGTCGTTGACGGCCTGTTTCGCCCCTGAAATTACTGCGGCAATCCGGTTGGTGGGCGTATCGCCGCTACCGTCAAACACAAGGTCATTGGCAAATTTGTCGCCCTGAAGCGCACGCTTAAGCAGGGTTACGGAATGCTGGGTCGGGAACATGGTATCGGCCGGCAGTTCCTCGGTCACCTCGACCGGGACTTCATAGGTCACCAGAACCCTGTCCTTGTCGCGGACTGCATCACCGACAACCTCGTCCACCTGCACACCATCCAGATAATCGCGCATGCGGAACCGGTATTTCGATCCGTCAAAGCTTTCCCACTGGGTCATCGAATAGGCGGAATTGATCGAACCGCCTTCGGCCCCCTGAAGGATCATCAGATGCTGCATCTCGGTGATCCAGCCATCACAGACCTTTTCAAATCGGTAACCCAGCGCACCGCGTACGCCGACAACAGAACTGCCTACATCAGACGAGACCATCGAAAAACGATATTCCGCCATATGCGGGACCAGTTCCGTCTGGGTATCGGATGCCTTGCGCACATGCGCCGGATCAAAACCGGTGGGACCGGCGGCAAAAGATTGCCCGGCCTGCGCGGAACATCCGGCAAGGGCAGCACAAAAGATCAGCGCTCCGAAGACGGAACGCTGTCTGTTTTCAGGACAAACCGTAATAACTGGCAAATCTATTCTCCGGCGGCGTCGATCCCGACAATCCAGGGATCTTTGACACCCTTTTTGGCAGCAAGATGGCGTAAATCTTTTGCATGCTCATGCGAAAGCGGTCCAACCGCGACACGAAGATATTCGCGGCCCGCAACCGTCGCGCTGATCAGACGCGGCTGATATTCACTGTAAAGCGACAGGGCATTTTGCGCGCGCAGCTGATCGGCAAAGCTTGCCAATACTACATAGTCCCCTGCAAGCGGCACTGCAACAAGGTTGTCTGGCTGCATGTTTTGCGGCGCGATCACGCTGATCTCGTCGGTCATGATGCCGGTATCGGTCAGGGCAGCGGTCTGGGTTTTGGCAACCGGTGCAACCGGCTGTTCGGAGCCGACATATCCGGCAACCGCTGCATCGGCTTCACCCTGCGGGTCAAGGGGGCCTTCGTTGCGAAGCGGGGCACTGTCATAATCGGGGGTAAACTGCGCCTGTGCGCTGGCGATCTCGACCGGCTCTGATACCTGTTTTTCATGATGCGTTGGACGCGGCGGCAGATCGGTTTTAAGGATCACAGCCGATGTGCGGGCACCGGCTTTGGGTTGTGACCAGTCTTCGCCGGGCGCGTTAACAGCATAAATTGCCGGTTCGGCGTCGCGGATTTTCTGTTTGACCGATGGTGCGCCCGGCTCGGCCAGGGCAACGGCATCATCCAGCAGGACATTGTCCTGACAGACATCTTCTTCAAATAACGGGCGATGCAGGGCGCAATCGCGTTCGGCAACGGCTGAGACCGCATGATCCGTGGTGCTTTTGCCCGTGGTGACATAGCTGATCAGATCGCCGGCCAGCTTGGCCACCGTAAGTTCCACCGGACCACCGCACGCCGCCAGTGCCAGCGGTGCCGCCACCACAAGTATCTTTTTCAAAACGTCATCCCCCGCAGGATATAAATTGTTCCACGGTGAATGTTGATTATGGCGGGTTAAGATTACGTAAGTATCGAAGGTCAATAGACAAACAAAAACGGTCCGGAAA
>CBIHMD010000666.1:0-1951 GCA_966210655.1 uncultured Thalassospira sp. | reverse complement strand
GGATGGTGGGGCTCATCAGTTTACACCGGAACGGATTTCAAGAATTGTTGTAATCTTGAATGTACTGGCGTAATGCGTCCAATTCATTCGGCTTATTATGCTGATAATATTTGCGCATCGTAAGCGGGTGCCGGATCGGACATTGCCCCCGCCTTGATCACGATTTTACCAATCGTATCAATGATATCATCCAGGTCGGTATTGGTCTGACGGCGGATCAGGGTGATTGCCATGTCCCAGTTCATGCCAGGGATATCAAGGATGCGAATGCGGTTTGCCGCCGGGCTATGCAGGCAGAAACGTCGCGCCATGATGCCATAGCCTGCCTCGGCCGCGACCATCTCGATCTGCAATTCGAGGGCGGATACTTCAAGCACGGAATTGAACTGTACCCCGTTCTGACGGGCCCATGCGTTGCCAAGGGCGCGGAAGGTGCAGCCTTCGGGCATCAGGACCATCGGATGTTCGGCCAGCTCGGATATGTTTTTCGGGTGGCGATTGGCTGATCGAGGGCCGATGGCAACGATTTGATCATCAAGAAGCTTTTGGGCCCGCAGACTTGCCGGAATATCGCGGACATCGATCCCGCCAATCGTACCATGTGGCCCATCAAGCGACAGCATGGCATCAATTTCGCCCCGCCGCATCAGCGGCAATAGTTCACTTGACCAGCCGCTTTTGATCGTAAGTGACATGCCGGGAAATTGCGTGTGCAGATCACGCAATTCGCGTGCTGCCAGAAGCGGTGCCGCCCCATGACTGACGCCAAGGCGGAACGGACCGGTCACGGCATTGTTGCCGGTGATGCTTTCAGTGAAGCCGTCAAGGCGGCGCAAAAGGTCGCGTGCTTCGGCCAATGCCCGGTGCCCGGCGGGGGTGGGTTGCAACGGTTTCAATGACCGATCAAAAAGCTGTGCACCAATACGTTCTTCCAGGCGCTGGATGCGGCGTGTGACGGCGGGTTGCGTCAGACCAAGGCGCGATGCGGCCCCGTGAAAGGATTTTTCATCGGCAACGGCAATCAATGCCTGAAGTTCACGGGTATCCATGGCGGTCACCTGTTATCGCATCATCCAAAAGGAAGATTGAGGATCGTGCAAACAGATATTCAATGCAAGAAATGCATTGAAGTCTCTATACTGATGTGGATTCCGCATGATCGGGCTGTGTGATGGCCTGTTTCATCTTGGCCTTGCACACGCTGGCAGCTGCGGTATAGCCGCCATCCGCACCATCGAGGAAATGCAGGTGGGAGTCCGTTGCGATATCGGGAACGATGCAGGTCATCAGGGCTTCGTCCTGTTGCTTGATCCCGAACCAGATATCGCCGTTGTTTTCGGCATCCGACAGCAATTTTTCAATTTGTCGGGTTTGTTCCGCATTACAATTGATGGTCAGCCAGATGCCATCGCCAAAGCGGCGGAAATCGGTGTTAAGCCGAGTTTGGTGACGATAATGCAACGGGTCGAAATCGCCAAGCTTTCGGCCGGTTTTAAACAGGAACAGGGCAACACAGGAAACAAAAAGCGCCTTGCACCATGCGCGCAGTTTCGATCCCTCGGTTCCCTGTGTTGCCAATGCTTCGAGGCGCAGGCTTGACCAGCGGAGCCGGAAATCGGGGCCGGATTCCGGGACCGGATTGCTTTCGCGTCTGTCCTGTTCAAGGATGGCAAACAGGGTGGTGGCGCAAAGATCAAAACGGGGCCGGTCATCGCGCGGCAACATGATCAGTGACAGGATTTTGCAGCCGTCCTCGGCCCGTATTGGAGACCATCGACAGGAAAGCCCGGTCAGATCTGGTTGTGTTCCCGCGGGCGCGGGGGCAATCAGATTGTTGCCCAGTTTCATTTGGTCTTCGGCCCAAGAAATGCCGCGCCCGGTAAAAACCGCATAGGCCAGTTTTTTCGATGCCAGAAAACGTGCCACCCGAACATCGCGCCCGCTTTTGCGG
>CBIHMD010000665.1:0-1955 GCA_966210655.1 uncultured Thalassospira sp. | reverse complement strand
ATCCATACGTGCGACCTTGTCCTGCCGCACGGGGCGCAACAGCGGCCCGTCAAAAGCATCGTCAATATATCGGCAGATCGCGGCTGTTTCGTACAATACCAGACCGCCATGTGCCAAAACCGGTACCTTGCCAAACGGATTGAAACGCAGCAATTCGGGCGTAGGGGATGAGCCGGGGGTTTGAATGCCCTTGGTGCGAAACGCGAACGAAATCTCTTTCTCGATACAGGCAATCCGGACAGTGCGCGACAGGCTGCTGCGCGGCATGCCGTAAATAATTACCTCGGACATCGCAAAATCCTTTGCATCTGTGATACGCGCATGAAACCAAAACAGGGCTTTGACGCGCGAAACTTGCCAACAGGATTGCGGACCACATAATATGTTCAAGAACATATTATAAAAATGTGCGAGCATTGTTTCCAGCCACACCAATTGGAGCCAAAGCATGCCTTACAGCCCGGACCACAAGCCAAAGACGCGGCAAAAAATCATCCGCTCGGCGGCCAAGCTTTTCAAAACGGTCGGCTATGAAAATGTTACCATTGATCAGGTGATGGCTGATGCCGGGCTCACGCGCGGCGGGTTTTATGCCCATTTCAGGAACAAGGAAGACCTGTTTGTCGCCACCGTCGAAAGTGGGATTGATCTTCTTGGTGAACCGATCCTGTCGCGTTTGCGCAAGGCTGAAAAATTCGGTCTTGATTGGACCACCACCTTTGCCGAGCTTTATCTCTCGAACCAGCACCTGCATCACCCCGGCAAGGGTTGTGCATTACCAACACTCTCGACCGAAGTTGCCCGTTCGGGTGAGCGCGCACAGAAGGCTTTTTCCAAGGTTATCCGCGGGGCGTGCGGCAAGCTTGCCGCGAAACTGGCTCTTGAGGAACGGGGCATGGCACCGATGACCCGCGAAGAAGCCAATGCCTGGTTTGAAAGTCCGCCACTTGATGTAATCGGTAAGGAACACCGCATCAATGCAACCGGGATGCTCTCAATGATGGTTGGCGCGATGGTGCTTGGCCGGGCTGTTGATGACGAAACGGCCGAACTGATCCTGAACTCCGTGCGAAAATCCGTACCACGGCTCAAATCACCACAAGAAAGCGTGGGGAATGCTGCGCGCCAACCGGCTGAAAGCCCTATCTAACGAATGATCAGCCTTTCATCGCAAGTGGGGCGATTTGGCCTTGGCGTTGGGCGATCATTTTCTGTTCGGCGATTGCGCCGGCTTCGTCGGTCAGGAAGGTGAAAATTCCGAAACGGCGGCCTTTGGTGACTGGCATTGCTTCATGCAACAGCGAACAGGAAAAGACCACGGCACCTCCGGCAGGCGGCGCGTAAAGCCCCCGGCCATATTCCGGGAACCGGACCTGTCCGCCTTCATAAGTTACCGGATTCAGATTCAGCGATACGGCAAATCGACGGTGTGCGGTAAACGCGGTGCGATTGTCCCGGTGGCGGCCGAAATGACCCTGATCGGCTGCGTCATAACACCCGATCCGCAGGGCTTCCATGCTGGCTGTCCGGAACTGAAATGCCTTGAACAATTCCGGAATAATCCGCCCTACGATCCGATTTTTGACTTTTTCAAACAGCACTTCATCCAGAAGGACAACGTCATTGCGCTTTTTGATATCGGATTTCGCCGTGCTGCTGTTTTCTGCCCCCTTTGATACACCATCCGCGCGCTTTTCCCCGGCCTCCCAATAGGAAATCAGTTCCTGACACAGATCCGGTTCGAGAATGTCATGCAGCAACATGACCGGGGCCTGGCGATTGACCAGATCGGGTTGGCTTCCGGCGTGGATAGTTTTGCAAACACCAACGCCCTTTTCCATATCCGCCTGCGGTGCGTTGAACACCAGCCGATGGTTGGGATCGATCAGAAGTATGGACGGATCAGTTGCCCCGAACAGCTTTCTGACAGCGTTTTCCGGATCATAAAGCTCGAT
>CBIHMD010000664.1:0-1963 GCA_966210655.1 uncultured Thalassospira sp. | reverse complement strand
AGCTCGCACCGTCATGGCGCACCAGATGCGCATAATCGAAACCACGTGCCCGCTACAGGCCGCGCAGAAGGACAAATTCATCCGCCCCGTCAACAATGCACTCGCCACCCGCCATCACATGACGTTCGATCAACTGATCGGCATCCGATAGTGCCTTGAAAACCAGTACCGGTTTTGCAGGCGATGTCAGGGCGTTTCGGGCCTGTGTCCAGACTGCGCGAAGCTGCTTAAGCTCGCCCGTCAGGGCAGCGTCATCCCAATCGATTGCCAGACTGCGCAGCGTGATGCTTTCCTCGCGGGCGACAAGCCCCTTAAACAGGGCCGACAATGATGCACGGCGGTCTTCGTCCTTGAGCTTGCGGGGGAGTTCTATTAATCCGCCACCTTTTTGCTCGTTCGGACGCAGGATCATACCGAGCCCCTCGATCGCGATGCGACCGGTCAGCTTCGGGCCCTTATCCTCGAACCCGAGGCGGGAGATCTGCACGATGACCCACTGGCCTTCGTGAAGCGGGCCATCCACACGATCAAACGGCAGCAAACCATCGGCAACGCCATCAAGGGCGACCATGGCAGCCGCCATTTCGGGAAGAATTTTGGCAACACGGCCCAGATGAATGTCAAAGCGTGCCGGGCCACCACGATCAATCCACAGACGCGATAACCGGTCATTGCCTATCAGGGCAATGCGCCGTTCGCATGCGACGGCATCAATCAGCAGGCGGTCCGTCTGAGTTCCGCCAGCCACCATGATCACACATCCTGCCGGAAGCCAAGGCCACGCAGCATACCGTCAACCTCGCACAGCGACAGGCCAACGACGTTGGAATAGGACCCGGTGATGCTTTTAACGAATGTGGCGGCATGTCCCTGAATGGCATAGGCGCCGGCCTTGCCCTGCCACTCGTCATGGGACAGATAGCGCGCAAGATCGTCTTCGCCAAGGCGGCGGAAAATCACCTGTGTTTCGATCACGCGGGCGCGGGCAGTGCCATCGGGCGCAATCACGCACAGGCCACCATAAACACGATGACGACGGCCAGACAGCAATGTCAGGAATTTACGCGCCTCGGCATCATCGGATGCCTTGCCCAGCGCCCGACGGCCACAGGCGACAACCGTATCGGCGGCAAGAACAAAGCTGCCCGCATGGTCGATGGCAACCGCACGCGCCTTTTCCTCGGCCAGGCGAAGTGCCAGCCGACGGGGGCTTTCATCACCGTGCGGGGTTTCGTCGATATCGGCAGGGACAACCTGATCCGGCACAATTCCGATCTGTGCCAGCAGCTCAAGACGCCGCGGCGATGCAGAGGCCAAAATCAGTTTCGACAAGTCGCGGCTCCCCGATAGACACCAAAAGCCAAATCAAAGCAGAACACAGTGCGTTCAAAATCCGTTGCAGACACAGCAAAACGCAACCTGCGCGCAAACCTAAACTGCGCGCCCGGCAACGTCAATTTTTGCGGTATTACAGGTTCCGGATTACTTGAAACGGAAGGTAATACGACCCTTGGTCAGGTCATAAGGCGTCATTTCGACGCTGACGCGGTCACCAGCAAGAACACGAATACGGTTCTTGCGCATCTTGCCCGAGGTATGAGCAAGAATTTCGTGATCATTGTCCAGCTTCACGCGAAACATCGCATTGGGCAGAAGTTCGACAACAGTGCCCTGAAACTCGATAACGTCTTCTTTAGCCATGAGACTCCTAGCTTTCGTATTGCAATATCAATTACCGGTGGCCCGCAAACTGCTCCGAACGCGCAAAAAGGTCAAGCCCTTTCACACAAGGCACAAAGCGGCCCAGCACTGCATTTCGGGCATGCCGTGCGCATGACCACCGAACATCGCAAACCTTTGCCGGGAAATCATGTTGTTGCGCGTGGTCTATCGCCTTTATGGTTTAGGGTCAGGACCTATTAATCTGATTGACCATTGCAAACAAATTAATAGGTCCTGACCG
>CBIHMD010000663.1:0-1963 GCA_966210655.1 uncultured Thalassospira sp. | reverse complement strand
ACGTCACCATCGTCAGCGCCATGTCACCGACAACCTTCGAGCTTGGCGTCACCTTGACAACATCGCCAAACATCTTGTTGACCGCGGCATAGGCTTTCGACACTTCCGGCCAGCGTTCCTCGATGCCAAGCGAACGTGCCTGCTGACGCAGGTTGGTATATTGGCCACCCGGCATTTCATGGACGTAAACATCCGATGTGCCGCTACGGATATCGCTTTCAAAACCAGCATAATAGCGACGGATCTGTTCCCAATAGGTCGAAACTTCCTTCAACGCCTCGGTCGAAAGCCCCGGATCACGCGGCTGCCCGATATAGTTATTGGCAATCGAGCCAAGGTTTGGCTGCGATGTCAGGCCCGACATCGAATCCATCGCGGCATCGACCGCATCCACCCCGGCATCAATGGCGGCAATCACGGTTGCTGCCGAAATGCCGCTGGTATCGTGGGTGTGGAAATGGATCGGAATGTTGACCGTATCCTTCAACGCCTTGATCAGGGTTGTCGCCGCAGCCGGGCGCAGAACACCCGCCATATCCTTAAGCCCAAGGATATGCGCACCGGATGCCTCAAGCTCCCGGGCCATTTTGACATAGTAATCAAGGTTATATTTCGGGCGTTTCTCGTCAAAAATATCGCCCGTATAACAAATGGTCGCCTCGCACAGCTTGTCGGTTTTCAGAACCGCATCCATGGCAACCTTCATGTTTTCGACCCAGTTCAGGGAATCGAAGACACGGAAGACATCCATGCCGTGTTCAGCCGCCTGCTTGACGAAATATTCGACCGCATTGTCGGGATAGTTGGTGTAACCGACCGCGTTTGATGCCCGCAAAAGCATCTGGGCCAGGATATTGGGAACGCGTTCGCGCAGCTTCACCAGACGATCCCAAGGATCTTCTTTCAGGAACCGCATCGCGACGTCAAACGTCGCCCCGCCCCAGCATTCCAGCGAAAACAGTTCCGGCAGCCCATGCGCATAATAGGGCGCGATTTCAAGCATATCGAACGTCCGCATCCGGGTCGCCAGCAACGACTGATGGGCATCACGCATTGTGGTATCGGTGATCAGAACCCGTTTCTGATCCTTCATCCAGCGCGAAAAGCCTTCGGCCCCCAACTGGTCAAGCTTCTGCTTGGTTCCCGGCCGGATTTCGCCCAGATCAATCGATTTCGGCATGACCGGCGCATGCAGGTTGGTCGGCACCACCCGGCCTTCGACTTCCGGATTGCCGTTCACGGTAACTTCGCCGATGAAGCGCAGCAAACGGGTCGCACGGTCCCGACGGCGTACGAACTTGAACAGTTCGGGCGTTTCGTCAATGAACCGCGTGGTATATTCACCGGCCCGGAATTTCGGGTGATTGATCAGGTTTTCAAGGAACGCCAGGTTGGTCGCGACACCACGAATACGAAATTCGCGAAGGGCGCGGTCCATGCGGTCCACCGCTTCACGCGGGGTACTGCCCCATGCCGTGACCTTTTCCAGCATACTGTCATAAAACGGTGTGATCACCGCCCCGGAATAGGCCGTGCCACCATCCAGACGAATGCCAAAACCATTGGCCCCGCGATACACCTTGATGATCCCGTAATCGGGCACAAAGCTGTTTTCGGGGTTTTCGGTCGTAATACGGCACTGAAGCGCATGGTCACGCAGCTTGATCTTGTCCTGCCACGGAATACCGGTTTCCGACGGGAAGCCGATGCGGCCACCCTGCGCAACAAGGATTTGCGCCTTAACAAGATCAAACCCGGTGACGCATTCCGTCACGGTATGTTCGACCTGAATGCGAGGATTGACCTCGATGAAGTAAAACTTGGATGTATCGACATCCATCAGGAATTCGACAGTACCCGCATTGACGTAATTCGCAGCCTTGCCCAGCCGAAGGGCAGCTTCGCAAAGACCGGGCCGCTGTTCTTCGGTAAGGTAGGGGGCAGGTGCGCGTTCAACGACTTT
>CBIHMD010000662.1:0-1965 GCA_966210655.1 uncultured Thalassospira sp. | reverse complement strand
GTAGAGGTTATACCGGAAATTGCCCTGTCAACAGCCAAGGAAACCGGTTTTGTTCCTGCCGCTGTCGATGCGGGAGAAAAATAACAGGTTTTTGGACGTTTTTTGCCCGGAAAATGCCGCGTTTACCCTTTTATTATTCAAGGGGATATGCGAAAAGTATGGGAACATATTCCTGCCTGATGCAGGCATCCGGATGTGTCCCCCGAGCGCCCCCCTTTTCCATTGGTGGTAATCGCGAAATAATCCGACAGGAGGCTGCGAAGAATGATTGAATCGATGAATCTGATAATTCTGAGTGCATCGGTTCTTGTCGTTGTCGCGGTTTTTACCAGCCTGATCAGTTTCCGTGTCGGGGCTCCGTTACTTTTGGTATTCCTGATGGTTGGCGTTGCCGCCGGGGAAGACGGCATTGGCGGAATTGCCTTTGACAATGCGCCGATGGCTTATTTCATCGGCTCCATTGCGCTTGCACTTATCCTGTTTGACAGCGGATTTGAAACGCAACTGCGGACCTTGAAGGTTGCGGCTGCGCCGGCCTTCGTTCTGGCGACATTCGGTGTGGTGTTAACCACCGGTATCATCGGTATTGCCGCATGGTTTTTCTTTGAAATACCGTTGCTTGTCGGGTTTCTGTTCGGTGCAATCGTCAGTTCGACGGATGCCGCGGCGGTGTTTTTCCTGCTGCGGGTTGGTGGGATCAATTTGCGTGATCGTACGCGCAGTACTCTGGAAGTTGAATCGGGATCGAACGACCCGATGGCGATCTTTTTGACCATTTCACTGGTGTCGTTGATCGTATCGGGAGATGGCGAAAACATTACCCAGGAATTGATCATGCATTTCCTGCAGCAGATCGGGCTTGGGGCGGTTTTGGGGCTGGGGGGCGGTTTTGCCATCGTTCAGATCATCAATCGTGTGAAGCTTGAGCCTGCCCTTGTGCCGATCGTGGCGATGGCGTTGGCGCTTGTTGTATTCGGTGCAACGGCAATGGTTGGCGGTAGCGGTTTTCTTGCCGTATATGTTGCCGGAATTTATGCCGGAAATGCCAAGATGCGCATGAGCGTCGGGGTGCGCCGTTTTCAGCATGTTGTGACCTGGCTGGCACAGATCGTCATGTTTGTGACATTGGGGCTTTTGGCAACCCCGTCCGAATTTGGTGGTGTTGTGATTCCAGGTATCATTCTGGCACTGACACTTGTTTTCGTGGCGCGCCCGGTTGCTGTCTGGTTATGCCTGATGTTCTTTAATTTTTCGCGCAATGATACGGCTTTTATTTCCTGGGTCGGCTTGCGCGGGGCGGTGTCGATCTTGCTGGCGATTGTGCCGATGGTAGAAGGCGTGGAATACGGCCAGCTTTTGTTTAATACTGCTTTTATTGTTGTGATCACGTCGCTTTTATTGCAGGGCTGGACAATTCGACCGATTGCGCGATGGCTTGGGATTGTTGTTCCGCCTCGCCACGGGCCGGTTGATCGTATTGATCTTGAGTTACCCGGTAATGCCAATCAGGAAGTGGTGGTTTATCGTGTTCATCCGGAAAGTGCAGTTGCGACCGGTCAGCGTATCCCGCGCTGGGCCCGTCCCAGCCTGATTTTGCGCAATGGCAAATCTTTGCGTCCGCACAGTGCCGGGCGGATCGAGGCCAGCGATCAGGTCTATATCATTACGCCACCGCGCCATGTAAAGCTTCTTGATCGCTTGTTTGCCGGGCCTGCTGAGGGGGCGAATGATGTTGATCTTTTTGGCGATTTCAGTTTCCCGCCCGATACCAAAATTGCCGATATTGGCCGTCTGTACGGGTTTGAGGTTCGTGCGGATGATGATGAGACCACGGTTGCCGAAATCCTCAAGCGCGAACTTTCGGGTGATATCGAGCCGGGCGACCGTGTGACTTACGGCATGGTGGAATTGATTGTCCGGCGTATTGATGACGAGCACGGCATCGTCGAGGTCGGTATGGCCGTA
>CBIHMD010000661.1:0-1966 GCA_966210655.1 uncultured Thalassospira sp. | reverse complement strand
CCGGGCGATGCGATTGCCGTCACCGCATCGGGTCTGACCAGCAAGGTCAGGGAAATCGTCACCTTTGATGGCAACCTCGATCAGGCATTTGCCGGTCAGGCCGTGACCCTGACGCTTGAAGATGAAATCGATATTTCGCGCGGCGATGTTCTGGCCCGCCCGGATGAACGCCCGGAATTTGCCGATCAGTTCGAAGCCCGCATCATCTGGATGCACGAAGATCATCTTCTGCCCGGCCGCCCCTATATCATCAAGATGGGCGCACAGGTCACCAACGCACAGATCAGCGACCTGAAATACAAGGTCAATGTCAACACGCTGGAACATATTGCCGGCAAGACGCTGGAACTGAACGAAGTCGGCATTGCCAATATCGCAACCGACAAGGCACTGGCCTTTGATCCCTATGATGACAACCGCCATTCGGGCCGGTTCATCATCATCGACCGTTATTCCAACGCCACCGTTGGCGCAGGCATGGTCAACCATTCGCTTCGCCGTGCGACCAACGTCAAATGGCAGGAAATGGACATCAACAAAAAGTCACGTGCCTATCAGAAAGGTCAGCAATCGGCTATTCTGTGGTTCACGGGTCTTTCGGGTGCCGGTAAATCGACCATCGCCAACCTGGTCGAGAAAAAGCTGCATGCCATGGGCAAGCACACCTACACCCTTGATGGCGACAATGTCCGTCACGGATTGAACAAGGACCTTGGCTTTACCGATGCCGACCGGGTGGAAAACATCCGGCGCGTGGGCGAAACCGCCAAGCTGTTTGTCGATGCCGGGATCATCACGCTGGTATCCTTCATCTCGCCGTTCAAAAGCGAACGCCAGTTTGCGCGCAACCTTGTGGATGAAGGCGAGTTCATCGAGGTCTTTATCGACACCCCGATTGAGGTCTGCGAACAGCGCGACGTGAAAGGCCTTTATAAAAAGGCCCGCGAAGGCAAGATCGCCAACTTCACCGGGATCGACAGCCCCTATGAAGCACCTGAAAACGCCGAGATCACGGTCAATACATCCGATCAAACCGCCGAACAGGCCGCCGAGATCATCGTTGCCAAGCTCGAAGAATTCGGTGTTCTGGGTGCGTGGTATCCGGAAATCTGATTGTCCGGCAGGGTAAGCCCGCTAACGGCCAAACCGGTCGATACAGATCAAAAAAAGCGGGAGCCACTGGCTCCCGTTTTTCATTTCTGGCAGATTAAGTCCAAGTCTCGCGACTAGCTGGCCTTCGCCAGAACATCATGCGGGTCCAGCACGAATTTCTTGGCCGCCCCCTGATCAAAGCTTTCATAACCCTTCGCCGCATCATCAAGCGAGATCACCTGCGCATTGACGATATCGGCAATCTTCAGGCGGTCATGCAGGATCGCCTGCATCAGTTGGCGGTTATATTTGATCACCGGCGTCTGCCCTGTATGGAACGACTGCGCCTTGGCCCAGCCCAACCCGAACCGCAATGACAGACTGCCCTGCCTAGCCGCATCATCGACCGCACCAGGGTCTTCCGTCACATAAAGCCCCGGAATGCCGATGGAACCGGCCGCGCGCGTGATTTCCATCATCTGGTTCAACACAATCGCTGGCTGTTCACCGCCGCTATGCCCACGGGCTTCAAACCCGACTGCATCGATGGCGCTGTCCACTTCCGGGCTTCCGGTGATCTCGGCAATCATTTCGCCCAGACGATCACTTTGCGACAGATCGACCGCCTCAAAGCCCATCTTCGATGCATGCTCTAGACGTTCCTTGTTGAAATCACCGACCATCACGACGGCGGCCCCCAGGATACGCGCCGATGCGGCGGCGGCCATGCCGACCGGCCCGGCACCGGCAACATAAACGATGGAACCAACACCAACACCGGCCTGCACCGCACCGTGGAACCCGGTCGGCAGAATGTCGGACAGCATCGTCAGGTCGCGGATTTTATCCATCGCCTGTTCACGGTCGGGGAATT
>CBIHMD010000660.1:0-1970 GCA_966210655.1 uncultured Thalassospira sp. | reverse complement strand
ATCAGACACAGCACCATGAACGCAATCAGCGCAAAAACGCGCGTGCGGTGATTGGGCCGGAAGACGGTTTCGGTGCTGTTGATCATCTGATGCCCCTGATTGCCAATTGAATTCCAATAGATTGGTGAAAAACGATTTTTCGCAAGGGGCGCAGTTTTGGATCAGCCAAAGGGATCATATGTCCCGAAGCTCCAGATATGGCCTTCGGGGTCACGTGCGGAATAAACCTTGCCGCCGTAATCCTGTTCTTCAAGTGGCATGACGATTTCGGTGCTGGCGGCAACGGCGCGGGCATAGTGAAGGTCGGCATCGGGGACGATGATATAGATGCTTTGGGTTACCCCGCCAATATCATTGGGGCGGCGGGTCAGTTTGCCGTAAGTGCTGTCGCGGGCCTGACCCAGCATGATCATACCATTGCCCAGAACCAGTTCGGCATGTTCGACAATGCCGTCCTCGTTTTGATAGATCGCGTGTTTTTCAAAGCCGAAGGCGCGGCACAGAAATTCGATCGCGGCTTTGGCGTCGTCATAATGCAGGGCGGGAATCACAACCCCGTGGGTGTTGGATGCTTTTGCAGAATGCGGGTCGGTCATGACAATGGCTCCGTTTCCATCGGTGCGTTCAACCCTGTCCGTTTGTGATTATGCCATATAACCCGCGATAAATTAAGTTGCGGAAGTGACTAAAATCACAGCCGAAATGTGTGTAAATATAATATTCAATATTATAGTCTGATTATTCCCACGCCTGCTTTGATGCAACTCATGGTCGAGGCGAGGGTAAGGGGTTCCTTGAAAAAAATAAAACGTTGCCAACATGTCGGGCGTGATCCCGTACTGGTATATGGGGATGGAAATGTTCAATCTGAATTCAATGAAGATCGGCACACGTATGCTGATCATCGTCGCCGGGGCGATCCTTGCGGCGTTGCTGGTTGGGGCGTTCGGGCTTACCGAGCTGCGCAGTAACATGCTCGAAGATCGCAAGGCAAAGACCCAGAATCTGGTTGAGTCGACAATCAGCCTGCTTGGGCATTACCAAGCGATGGAGCAGTCCGGCGAACTTACGACCGAACAGGCGCAGAATGCGGCGAAGGCGGCGGTGGGTGCCCTGCGATACGATGAAACCAACTATTACTTTGTGTTCGATTTTACGCCGGTCGTCCTGATCCATGACATCAAGCCGGACCTTGTCGGCAAGAATATGAGTGATGCGGTCGATGGATCGGGCAAGCACCATTACCGCGAATTTGCCCGTGTCGCCAAGGAACAGGGGCAGGGCTTTGTCGATTACACCTATCAGGTGCCAAACTCCGACAAGCTCCGTCCGAAGCTTTCCTTCGTCAAAACGTTCGAGCCGTGGGGCTGGGTTGTTGCCACCGGGATTTATATCGACGATGTGAACGCGGTCTTCATGCAAAGCATGCTGGTCATGGGGCTGGTGGCGTTGGCGGTTCTGTGCGCGGTTGTCGGTGTGTCGCTGATGATCAGCCGGGGTATTACCCGTCCGCTTTATTCGATTGCGGAAAACATGCTGCGGCTGTCGCAGGGTGATCACAAGGTCGAGGTCAAATATACCGATCAGAAAAGCGAGATCGGTGATCTGGCACGTGCGATGGATATCTTCAAATCGAAGACCATAGAAATGGAAGAAATGCGGATCCAGCGTGAAGAGCAGGAACGTCGTGCAGAGGCCGAGAAACGCGAAGCGCTCAACAAAATGGCAGACAATTTCGAAGCCAGCGTTGGGCAGGTCGTAGCCCAGGTCATTCAGGCATCGGGCAATATGCAGACATCGGCGAATGCCATGACCGATACTTCCAAGCAGGTCGGCCAGCGTTCGACGGTTGTTTCGGCGGCCTCGCAGGAAATGTCGAGCAATGTGGAAACGGTGGCGTCGGCAGCCGAGGAGCTGAGTGCCTCAATCGCGGAAATCAGCAATCAGGTTGCGCAATCGTCCAGTATTGC
>CBIHMD010000659.1:0-1975 GCA_966210655.1 uncultured Thalassospira sp. | reverse complement strand
GCTTCTGACCGCACGTGCGACCAACGAAGGATGCCGGGCAATGGGCATATGGGTGGCGCGTGCGCTTGATACCGCCAAACACCATGCCGATCCGGTCAAACGCGAAGAAGCCGACGAATTCGTCCAGCTGATGACGCCAATCGTCAAGGCCCTGTTCACCGATTGGGGCTTTGATAACACCAATCTTGGCGTTCAGGTCTTTGGCGGCCACGGCTACATCCGGGAATGGGGGATGGAACAATATGTTCGTGATGCCCGCATCGCCCAGATTTACGAAGGCACCAACGGCATTCAGGCGCTTGATCTTGTCGGACGTAAAATGCCGGCAAAGGCGGGGCGTTACCTTCGGCGTTTCTTCCACCCGGTGCAGCAATATATCGAAGCCAACGTATCGAAGGACGGGCTTGGCGATTTTGTTCAGCCACTGGCAAAGGCCTTCATGCGTTTGCAGCAGGCCACCGGTGAACTCGCCCAACGCGGCATGAAAAACCCGAACGAAGCCGGGGCCGCAGCCACCGAATTCCTGCGCCTGTTTGGTCTGGTCGCGGTTGGTTTCATGTGGGCCCGCATGGCGGAAATCGCCCTTGCGAAACAGGACGACGATCCGGACGGCTTCTATAAGGCGAAACTGATCACCGCCAAATTCTATATGGAACGCATCCTGCCGCAGTCCGGCGCACTGTTCAGCGCGATGATGGCGGGATCCGGCACCATGATGGAACTGGACGAGGATCTGTTCTGATCATGCAAACGGGCCGCATCCCTCACCCGGCATATATCGGCACAAGGAGCCTGTCGTGAATCTGATTTTCCGACTGATCCGTGTGCTGGTTCTGTCCTGGTTGCGGCCCGGTCTGCATCCGCTTGATCCGTCTGTCCTGTCATTCCGTGCATGGCCATTGGATCTGGATATCAATGTCCATATGACCAATTCGCGGTACTTCGCCCTGATGGATCTGGGACGAACGGAACTGATCCTGCGTAACGGCATCGCAAGACAGATGTTCAAACGCAAATGGCAGCCTGTCGTGTCCGGGTCCACCATGCGGTTCAAGCGCGCAATCAAACCGTTCCAGCGCTTCAAACTCGAAACCCGGGCCCTTTATTGGGATGAAAAGGGTTTCTATCTGGAACAGCGTTTTATCGCGGAAAACAAGACACTGGCACTTGGTGTGGTGAAGGCCGTGTTTGTCGGCCCCACCGGCATCATCCCGCCCGAACAGATTTGCAGACTGTTGGGGGCGGACGAAACATCACCGGTCATGCCCGACTGGCTTTCAGGCTGGCCGGACATGGAAACCGCCATCGAAGCACGGCTTGCCGCCTGACAAAAAGAACCGGATGCACCCCCGCGGGAGGAATTCTTATGACTTCAACTGATGCCGTCTTGCTGTCGATCACCGATCAGATCGCAACGATCACCCTGAACCGGCCCGACCGGATGAATGCCCTTGATCACTCCATGATCAAAGGATTTGGCACCGCGCTTGATCGGATCGAGGCCGATATTGCCAATATCGGCGCAGTCATTATCGAAGGATCGGGCGGCACATTCATGGCCGGTGGCGATGTGAAATTCTTCTATCAGATGTCGCAATCACCCGCTGATGAAATAAGTCCGGTCATTACAGCCATGCTCGACCGCGTGCATGACATCATCATCCGCCTAACCGCCCTGCCCCGTCCGGTTATTGCAAAGCTTGACGGCGCGGTTGCCGGATTTGGCATCAGCCTGATGAATGCCTGCGATCTTGCGGTTGCCGCCGAGGAAACCGTTTTCACACTGGCCTATATCCATATCGGCACCTCGCCGGACGGCGGATCGACCCATTCGCTGCCCCGTCTTGTCGGCATGAAAAAGGCCAAGGAAATCGCCTTTCTGGGGGATCGGTTCACCGCGGCCGACGCCCACGAATGCGGGTTGGTCAATAAAGTCGTCCCCGCCGATCAACTGGCATCGGCGACGGCCAAATAT
>CBIHMD010000658.1:0-1978 GCA_966210655.1 uncultured Thalassospira sp. | reverse complement strand
AAAAACGATCCGAACGCGTTCGACAATGAAAATCATGGGGTTGATTACAGGGATTTTGGTCGCGCGCAGTAGCAAGCAATGTTAAACAGGCGCATTGCCCATCAGGCGGAAACAAGCATGCTGAAACTGGATCGACTGTTCATCAAAATCCTGCAGGTTTTGCAAACCAACGGCCGGATTTCGAACCTTGATCTTTCAGAAGAGGTCAATCTGTCGCCGTCGCCCTGTCTGGAACGGGTGCGCAAGCTTGAAGAAGCCGGGCTGATCACGCAGTATCTGGCGGAAATCGATCTGGACAAGATCGGTGCGAACCTGCACATCATGGCCGAAATCACGCTGGGCAATCATCTGGTTGACGATTTCAAACGTTTCGAAGCCGCGATCACCGACGTACCCGAAGTCATTTCATGCTATAAAATCGCAGGACCATTTGATTACACGATGGATATGATTTGCCGCGATATCGCGCATTTCAACCAGCTTAAAGAAAAGCTTCTGGCCGCCAAAATCGGGATTGAACATTTCCGCGGCCATGTGGTGATGGAACGCACCAAAACCTTTTCGGGCTATCCGCTCGAAAGCCTGACCGCGCCCTCGCCACTTGACGGTGTGCTTAAGGGCTAGGCCTCTCGCCTTATATCAAACCGGTCCATCTTGCGATAAAGCGTATTACGGCTGATGCCCAGTACCTTGGCGGTTTTGCTGATATGCCAGCGGTGATCATCAAGCACCTGACGCAGTGCATCGGCTTCGGCCCGTTTCAGGATCGATCCGGCATGGTTTGGATCGCGCGTGATGGTTTCGTGGAATTCATCGGGCAAGTGATCGCGAAGGATCAAACCGCCATCGGCAAAGACGCAGGCATATTGCAGGACATTGACCAGTTCACGAACATTGCCCGGCCAGTCATGACGTGACAGCAACTCCAGAACTTCGTCCGAACAGCGGGCTTTTCCCACCATATCTCCGGAAATATGGCGGAGAAGACGGTCGATCAGATCCGGCAGATCGGACCGTTCACGAAGCGCTGGCAGGGAAAGGCGCGCACCTTTGATCCGATAAAGCAGATCTTCGCGGAATTTGCCATCTGCCACCGCACGGGTCAGATCGACATTGCTGGCACAGATCAGGCGGAAATTGACCGGCACGGATTTTGTACTGCCAAGCGGTTCAACCGTGCGCTGTTCAAGCACCCGCAAAAGCCGACCCTGTGCCGATAACGGCATATCGCCGATTTCATCAAGGAACAGCGTCCCGCTATCGGCCTGTTTGATCCGCCCGCCAAAACCATCACGCGCCGCCCCGGTAAAGGCACCACCGGCATGACCGAAAAGCTCGCTTTCAATCAGGCTTTCGGGAAGGGCCGCACAATTGATCGCGACAAAGGGTTTGCGTTGCCCAACAGACGCCGCATGAATGGCACGCGCCATATGTTCCTTGCCGCTGCCGGTTTCGCCCGACATCAGAACATTGATACGGTTGGTCAGAAGTTTGCTGCCGACCTTGTAAAGACGACGAATTGCCGGGTCCTGATCGGATATGTCACCTGTTTCGTTCGCTGCCGAACGAGCGGTCGAACGCGATACTGGTGCGGGCCGCATCGAAATGAATTTGCGCCGCTGCTTTTCGGGCAATGTTACCCGCCCGAATAGAAGCCCCCCGCCATTGACCGGCAGGGCCTTGGCCGATCCCGAGGTCGAAGTTCCTTCGCCCACGCCAAGGGTCGCGATCAGGCCATCCAGATCAAAACCAAACATCGATTGCACATCGCGCGCATTATTCGCCGCCGCCAGCAAACGGCGCGCGGTCGAGGTCGCCCCACGGATATTGCCATCCGGGCCAATGGAAATCAGGGCGTCACGGGTCGATCCGACATGCTGGGCATCGGGATGAAGATGCAGGATCAGATCGGACGCGCATTCATCAAAAAACAGGATGCGCTCAAGCGCATCGGCATAATCGGCAATCAGGCTTCGAA
>CBIHMD010000657.1:0-1979 GCA_966210655.1 uncultured Thalassospira sp. | reverse complement strand
CAGCTACTATCCGTTCGATTTGATGTTATGGGAATTTCTACGACAGACTTCATTCATGAGTTCAATACCGCACAAGTAGCGATTTATAAAAAATTTAAGAAAATCTATAAGTGCTTCAAATCAACTGCAGCAAAGAAAAATATACAACTCACTTTCTCTGGAAAAAGCCTCGGGCTTTCTGAGGGCCCTGATATTGTTGAAATATTAGCCTTTTTAAGCATAGACAATGCAATAAAATACAGCCCAGAACATCAAGAATGCAAAATAGAAATAAAAGAAGATGAGAAAACCATAGAGGTCAAAATAACAAACATTGGGCCGAAGATAGAAAATGAAGAAATAGAAAAACTATTTACAAAAGGATACAGAGGAAAGAACGCGAGAAAATCAGGAGCAAACGGAACAGGATTGGGGCTATCAATATTAAAAAGTATAGTCAAAGATGGATTTGGAGGAGATTTTAATATCCACCAGAACGAAAATAAAACAGAAATAGAAAAAATTCCATATCATGAAATCTCAGCACACTTTTCTTTTCCTAGATATTATTCTTAAAAAACAAAAGCGCTAAACACATCTTGCACACGGCATTAGGGATCTAATTTCTGAATACTTACAATCAATCACCCCCACTCAATCGCCGCAGGCAAATCCATTTTCGGGGCCTGTTCGATCACCATCGCAAGGAAGATCCGCGCAATCGGTGACAGGCTTCTGCTTTGGCGGGTGATGATGCCAATCGGGCGTTTGCGGACCGGTTCACACAGCGGCACGAAGGCCAGTTTTCCCGGTGCGGCAAGGTCGGCAACGCGGGCGGCCAGTTCCGGCAGGACCGTGATCCCCACCCCTTCGGCCACCATCGCGGCCAGTGTGATCGTGTTGGATGTTTCGACAATCGGGCGCAATTGCGCGATCGGGTCGATCATGGTGCTGCCCGATCCATCCGCCGCACGGCCGCCGTTTTTGGCATCCTCCGCACGCTTGGCAAGGTTTGCCTTCGCCACCCGTTCAATCGCCCGTTCGCTGGCATTCGCCCGGCGCAAGGCCATTTGCGCCTCGGGCAGGCCAAGGGCCGCGGCCCGCTTCACCGCAGGCGATGCCGCGACCTCCGCCGGGTCAACACCGGCATAAGTGGCACCAGCAGCGCCACCAGCACCACCCGCTTCACCGGCAAAGCTTCCCTGTGCCGCCATCATCGCGCGCGTGCCCGATTCCGGGCCCAGCCCGACAAACGCCTGATCGGCCAGTTCCGACCACGCAATCGCACTGCGTTTGGCAAAGGCATGGGTCGGGCGGCATAGCACCCCGAACCGGTCGGAAAACAGCGGGCTGAACGCAATATCGGGCAGGGCATGCCATTCCCCGGCAATGCCGAAATCCGCCTCGTTGCGCGCCACCGCCTCATGCACCTCGCCCGCGTTAAGCTCGTCCAGGCGAAGCCGTGCATCGGGATGTTCATCGACAAACCGGCTGATCACGCCGGGCAGAATGCGCGTCAGGACCGAGGGGGCAGCCGCAATGCGGATCGTCCCGCCAATCCCCTTGGACAGCGCATCAAGATCGCCAAGTGCTTCTTCAAATTCGCTGATCAACCGGCGGGCCGTGGGCAAAAACCGTGCGCCGGTGGCGCTTAACGTCACCTGGCGCGTCGTGCGATCAAAAAGCGGCGTGCCCGCCACATCCTCGAACTGCCGGATCGTCGCCGTCAGCCCCGATGGCGTCAGCCCCAAAACCTCCGCCGCGGCGGTAAAAGTTCCATGATCGGCGACCGCCACAAAAACCCGCATATGGCGCAAACTGATGGAAGACAGCATGTTTCATCCGCTAACTGATTGACCGGACTGCAACAATAACGGGTAAATTGCGCGTTGTGCAGCGTTTCCTGCATGCGCCCGCGCACCCGCCGCCCCAACCCACGCGGCACGACACCACAGGACGGCCCGGTGCAGCGTGCCGCTCCGTTCCCACCACCCCACCGC
>CBIHMD010000656.1:0-1989 GCA_966210655.1 uncultured Thalassospira sp. | reverse complement strand
GGATATAGATGCGGTTGCTGTCGTCTTCCTGATGTTTGCCACGAATGATCAGCTGGTTGTCTTCGGTTGTAACCGAAAGATCGTCTTCGGCAAATCCGGCGACCGCGACAGTAATGCGCAGATGATTTTCGCCAATTTGCTCGATGTTATAAGGGGGATAGCCTTCTGCCTTGGTTTTGGAAACCTGATCAAGAACACGCTCGATCTGGTCAAACCCCAACAGCAGCGGACTGTTAAACATAGAAATTCGTGACATTGGCAGCACCTCCTCAGCAGAGCGAGTGTGATATCGGGCAGACCCCACGCTTTTGGCGTATCGGGCGTCTTGACGTCTGACCCGACCCGTTCGGCATCAGACATATCTATCTAATCGAATAAATGTGGTTTTCTATCGCATAGTCAAGACCCGGTTTGATCCAGTAGCCGCAGAAAGCTTGGGAATATGCGATATCAGACCTGTGTTATACGCAGATCATGACTGATCGGAAGCAATCATACAACGCGTTCCGGCAGTTCTGGCATATTTTCCAACGCATAATAGGCGACCGTCTGATCCTTTCCACGCAAGGCTACTTCGTGCATCACGGCGTTTTCGGGCAACGGGATCGGACCATGATCGAAAATCGCCTTTGATATAACCAGTGGCACACTATGCTTTTTGGTCTGGCTTTCCAGTCTTGCCGCGGTATTGATCGTATCGCCGATGGCGCTGATATTTTCGCGGCCCGGGGGGCCCATTTCACCAACAATTGCCTCGCCCATATGGATGCCGATCCCGATGCGCAATGTATGGGGAAGTTCCGATTTCAGGTGATCGTTCAGGTTTTCGATCCGGCGGAGCATCCCTGCGGCCCCATAAAGGGCGTCACGGATCATGGTTTCGGTATCGTCGGTATCAAGACCGTAAAGTGCCATCAGACCGTCACCTGTGAACTGGGCATAAAGCCCGCCACTTTCACGCAAGGCTTCGGTCATTTCGGCAAAAAACTGGTTTAAGATGAACAGGACATCGTAGGGCATTTTCTTCTCACCCAGCCGGGTCGAGTCCCGCAGGTCGGTGAAAATGGAAACAACCTGGCGTTCGCTGCCGGAAAGGCCGCCGGGGCGGCGACCGTCCTGTGCCGTGGCATTCGGTGGCAAAAGCGGTGCAACCGCAAGATCATTCATCGGCCGGATTTGGCAAGCCAGTCGCATACCGCGCGGGGCCTGAATGCTTTGCAGAGCGGCGGCTTCGATGTTGCCGGGTGCGGCAAGTTGATCAATCCCCGATCCGCAGTGAATACGACATGTCGTGCAACGGCCATGTCCGCCGCAAACGGACGCCATTTGCACACCTGCATCGCGAAGAGCTTCCAGGGCTGTGGCGCCAGGTGCCACGCGGATCATTTTACCATTGGGCATCGACAACATCGGCCCGCGTTTGATGCGGTCAACGGTCTGGCGAATTTGCCGGACAACAAATGGTGCAAAAGCCAGTGCAATGGCAATGATCGTGCCGGGGATAAGAGCATTTTCGTAGAACTTGACGGCGGCATCATTGACGTTGGCCGCATCGAGAACACCAAAGACATATTTGCGACCGCCTTCTTCGGTCCGGCGGATTATTTCAGCGGATGCCGCGCCAAAACCGGCAAGTGCCAATGTCGGTACAAGAACAGCGGTTGCGCCCAGCACGCCGCGCCATCGCGGATAAAACGGCTTTAGCCGCAGCCAGAAATGAATGCCGATACAACCATGTGTCCAGACAACAATGACGGCGATGGCGTGCAGAATGCCTTGGCTGGGAATGAAAACAGCAAGGTCCAGCAAAACACGTTCAAATGCCGGATCGACATCGAAGCCCAGATCAATGATCCGGGTCGCAATAATATGGCGGAACAACAGGAACGGGATACACAGACCCAAAATCATCTGTGCCCATTCCGATTTACGTAGGCGCAGGGATCGGCGGCTGGTCAGGCGGGCCGTGGCCAGCAAGAAATGTGTGAT
>CBIHMD010000655.1:0-1990 GCA_966210655.1 uncultured Thalassospira sp. | reverse complement strand
GGCAAATGCCTTTGTTCAGGAGCGCATCGAAGGCACACGCAGTTGCCTGATGGACCTGCATCGCCTTTGTAGCTTTGGGCATTTCAAACTTGAAAAGCATCTGCTAACCGTTCGTGAAATGCTCAGCGCGATCGGTGAATCACATAGCGCGCACAACACCATGCTGTTGCTCCGTGCCAAGGGTGTGAATGCCGTCTTTGCCGACCTTTCAGGCTGGCGCGAGCCGGAAGCATCAACGCTTGATGGTCGTATCGAAAAGGTTTTCTCGGATATCGACATTTCAAGTCAGCTTCCGATTGCGACGGGTTATGCCCAGTGCAGCGAAGGCCTGATGAGCATTTATGGTCGTGGTTATAGTGAAGTCACGTTTTCGCGTATCGCCTGCCTGACGCAGGCGCGCGAAGCGATCATTCACAAGGAATTCCATCTGTCGAGCGCAGACCCGCGTATCGTCGGCGAGGATGCCGTGCGTCCGATTGGTCGCACCAGCTATGACGTTGCCGATCAGTTGTCAAATATGGGTATGGAAGCCATTCATCCGCGCGCAGCCAAGGGCCTGCGCCAGAATGATATCCCGCTCCGGATCGCCAATACGTTTGAACCGGAACACCCCGGGACCGTCATTGACGATCATTGGGATCCGGATGACAGCCGTGTAGAAATCGTGACCGGTGTACCGACGGCATTCGAGATCGAAGTGTTCAATCAGGACATGGTCGGTGTTGCCGGTGGTGAAGAGACAATTCTGAGCGTTCTGAAACGCTTCAAGGTTCCAACCGTCACCAAGAACCTGAATGCCAATACGATCACGCATTATGTATCTGCACCGCTTAAGCAGATCCGCCGTTGCGTTGACGAGATCGAAGCCAAGCAACCGGAGGCGAGTGTCAAAACCCGCAAGGTCGCGATTGTTTCCGTGATCGGTGCCAACATTGATCAGCCAGGCCTGTTTGCCCGCGCCGTCGGTATTCTTGACGCCGACGGCATTGAACTGGTGGCAAGCCACTATCCAAGCCGCCGCGTCGACCTTCAGTTCGTGGTTGCCGAAGGTGACTTCAACAAGGCAATCAAGGCACTGCATCGCGGCCTTGTCGAAGGCAAGCGCAGCAAAGCTGACGATAAAGGCGCTGACAAAGCCGAAGAGCGTGCAGCAGCCTGATTACAACGATCAAAAATCATCGATCAAAACCCGCCAGTCACCTTCTGGCGGGTTTTGTTTTGCCTTGCATCTCCGCAAGCTTGCCATGCAAGGCATGTCGCGTTACGACAGAACGAACAAATCACAACGAATATGCAGGACATTACGGACATGGCAGACCATAACAGCAAAGCAATCAATGCATTACTGGATGTCATGGCCAGATTGCGCGATCCTGATGGGGGCTGTCCCTGGGATCTGGAACAGAATTTTGCGACCATCGCCCCCTACACAATCGAAGAGGCGTATGAGGTTGCCGATGCGATTGTCCAGAATGATATGAACGAACTGCGCGAAGAGCTTGGTGATCTGTTGCTTCAGGTCGTTTTTCACTCGCAGATGGCCGCCGAAGAAGGTCATTTCACCTTTGAAGATGTCGCAAACAGCATTGTGTCAAAAATGATCGTGCGTCACCCGCATGTCTTTGGTGATGGTGATGCCAAAACCACGGATGGTGTCAATCAGACCTGGGAAAAGATCAAGGCAGCAGAACGCGCGCAAAAGGCTGAAACAAAGGGGCAGCAACGCCATAGCGCCCTTGACGGTGTGGCAAGCGCCCTGCCCGCACTGATGCGTGCAGAGAAACTGACGAAACGGGCAGCTCGTGTTGGTTTCGACTGGCCGTCCACTGACGAAGTTTTTGACAAACTGCATGAGGAAATCGGCGAGCTGCAGGCCGAATTGACCGAAACCCCCGATCAGGACCGGATTGAGGACGAACTTGGTGACATGTTGTTCGTCATGGCCAATCTGTCGCGGAAGCTGGGCGTGGATCCGGAAGTCGCCCTGCGT
>CBIHMD010000654.1:0-1990 GCA_966210655.1 uncultured Thalassospira sp. | reverse complement strand
AGTTCGACCTTATGGTGCGGTATGGCCGCGACAAGCTTCAGGCCGCAGTCTTCATTGAAAAAAGGGCCGGATAAACCGGCCCTTTGTCCTTGAGACCCGCACGCGTTACGGGCGGGCGATCTTGCCCAGAAGATGGGCGATGATGCGACGATAAAGATCCATGCCCAGCACGACATCCTCGACCCCGCCATCGATACTGGGGTTGTCATTGACCTCGATCACCATCGGGCCATGTGGTGTTTCCTTCATATCCACACCATAAAGGCCATCGCCCATCAGACGGGCTGCGGCAAGGGCGGTTGAAACAATATCAGCCGGGGCGTCTTCCACCGGGACGGTTTCAAAGCCGCCTTGTTCAAACGATTTACCGTCATCTTCATGTTTGACGATCTGCCAGTGGCCCGGCGCCATGAAATACCGGCTGGCAAATAGCGGCTCGCCCCCCAGAACGCCGATGCGCCAGTCAAAGGTCGTTTCGACATATTCCTGAATGACCAGAAGTTCCGAGTTTTTGAACATTTCGGTTGCGACTTCGGCCAGATGTTCAGGCGATTTCACCTTGCGCACCCCGCGCGAGAAGCAGCCATCAGGCACCTTCAATACCGAGGGGAAGCTGAACAGCTTGCCAATTTCGGCAATGCGGCGTTTGTCAAAAATCATGCTGCGCGGGGCCGGAATACGGTGTGTTCGCAGCAATTCCGCCAGATAGACCTTGTTGGTACAGCGCAGGATCGAGTCCGGGTCGTCAATCACCGGAATGCCTTCCTTACGCGCGCGTTTGGCAAAGCGATAGGTGTGGTGATCAAGTGCTGTGGTTTCGCGGATCAGAAGCGCATCGAATTCCGAAAGATGATGGAAATCCTTGGCCGTAATCAGTTCTGCCTTGGCCCCCAGATCGCTTGCCGCCTGAATGAAAAGGGCCAGTGCGTCGTTATCGGACGGCGGCAGGACAGCATCGGGATCGTGCAGGATCGCGACAAGTGCCGTTGGCGGGTTGCCGCCGCTGGCCGGTTTGCGCACACGACCACGCAGATAGGCGCGAATGGCACTTTCAAATGCAGGCAAATCTTCGGCACCGAGCTGGCTAAGCGCCGGGGCTTCGATTTCACGCAGGATTTTCTTGTCGGTGGGGTTTAAGTGCAGACGCAGGATCGGGCAGCGGAACTGATCGAAAGCGCGCTGCGCAATATCGCGAAAACGCTTGTCGATGGTGCGACCAAAGAACACATCGATTTTGGCCGGATGATCGCCCGGTTTCGTCAATGCCTCGACAATCTGGGGGCTCATTTCTGCACGCGCGGTTTTTTGCAACCGTGTCCAGTTCAGCTCCAGAAGGACGTCGGCCTCCGGGATTACGCGTTCGCTGCGTGCCGCCGCCAGAAGGCTGCAATAATAACCGCGCGACAGATATTCGTAAGACTGGCAAAGGTTGATCACACGGCGGTTACGCACCCCGTTATCAAGGGCAAGATAATCGCGCACCCGCATGATGCGGGCACCGGGCACCTGAAACGGCAGGTCTTTGAGACGGTCGACAAGGATCAGCGGGGCACCTGTTGCGACTGCGGGGGATCGTTCGGTCGGAATGTCATAGAGATCATGTTGCAGGCGAATGCCATCGGCACCGTCTTCGTAATAGCTGGGCAGGTCGACAATCTGCTGATATCCGTGGCGGTCATAAAGATTGCGGGCATTGCTGTTTTCAACACGGACCTCAAGGCGGATACGGACACATCCAGCATCCATCGCAAGGTTTTCAAGCCCGGCCAGAAGTTGGGTGCCCAGACCCTTGCCACGCCAGTTATCCGAAATCGCCAGCGAATAAATGCGTGCGGTCGTCGTATTGGCACGCAGCAAAAGCAGGCCATAGCCGACAATATCGGGTTTCCCGCCTTCGCCTGCATCGGCGACCAGAAGGCGGGCGGATGCCTGACGCAGGAAACGTGAAAAGCCGGACCGCGAAATCGCGTCGCTTGTGAAGCTGCCGCTT
>CBIHMD010000653.1:0-1994 GCA_966210655.1 uncultured Thalassospira sp. | reverse complement strand
CCCGCGGGGACGGGCGCGGCGAGGTGGTGGTGCTCAGGCCGGGCACCCATGGGGCGTTCCCCATCTTCCTCTGGTGCAGCATGGTGGACGTCCGCGCCCGGTCCACCGATCTGCCCGCCAGCCTGACGGGCGATCTGGCCATTGATGGCGGTGCTGCTGGCGTGGACATCGCCGGAAAGCTGTTCATAGGCGCGCTGGACCTCTGCGGTGGTCAGCCCCTGAAGGGCGGCACGGATGGTGGCACCGTCTGCCCCCGGAAGATCATCGATGACAGCGGCGACCGCCGACTGGTTGCCGGTGACGGCATGATCGGTAAAATCGGTGTTGTTGCGGGTCAGGTTAAGGGTGACATCGTTGCCGGTGCCGCCACTATAGGCAACCGAGGCATCGTAAAAGGCCAGCTGGTTATTGATGCTGTTGAAGGTGCCGACAACTGCATCCGCCCCGTCATTGGCGATGATGATGTGGGTATAATTGTTCTGTCCCGACATATCATTATCGGGCAGGCCAAGAATGCGAAGGGTCGCACCGCCAAGATCAACCGCCCCGTTGACGATCACCTGATCGGCATCGCCTGCGGCATTGACCTCGATCGCAAGGATCGATCCGCTGGTCAGGGTATAGTTGCCATTGACGGTCTGGGTGCCAATCGAATTGCCCGGTGCGTGAATGCCGCCCGATTGCAGGGAGGTCGCACCAACCGTGCCGGTCCCGCCAAGGGTGGTGCCGTTCTGGATTGTGAAGGCCGAGGAACTGGCCGCGCCATTGACCAGCAAGGTGCCGCCAGAAACTGTGGTGGTGCCGGTATAGGTGTTGGTGCCGGTAAGGGTTAGCGTTCCTGCCCCCAATTTGGTCACACTGCCAGCGCCGAAAATGACATTGGCATAGGTCAGGTCATCGCTGCGATTGAAGGCAAGGGTTCCGAGGCTGGTGACGTTAAAGTTCCCGCCAAGGGCCCCGGTGGTGCCGCCATTACCGATCTGAAGGGTTCCCTGTCCGACATAGTTGCTGCCGGTAAAGCCTGATGAATCACCGGTCAGGATTTGCGTATGGTTGCCGTTCTTGTTGAACTGCCCATTGCCCGACATGACGCCAGAATAAGTACCGGAACTGGTGGATGTGATGGTGAAGGTGCCGGTATTGAAGATATTACCGATGAGCTGCCCGCCATTGACCGAGGTGATGCCGGGGTTATTAAAGGTGCCGTTATTGGTCAGCGTGGCCCTGATCGTCATGATATTGTTGTTGGTCAGTGTGCCGGTGCTGTTCAGCGCGCTGTCAACGTTGAAGTCGTTGTTATTGATCAGTGTGCCGTTATTGGTGAACGTGCCGTTATTGGTCAGCGTGCCGTTATTGGTAAACTGGGTATTGTTGATCAGTGTGCCGTTATTGGTCAGGGTGCTACCACCGCTATTCTCAAGTGTGGCGTTATTGGTGTAAGTGCCGCCACTATCGATCGTCCCACCGTTGATGACAACGATGCCCGTGGCAGTCTGGCTGTCGCCATCGGGAACGTGGATCTGTGCAAAGGCAATCTGTGGTGCGGCAAGGGCGATTAGTCCCCCGGCAAGCGAAAGTCCGCAAAGCACAGTGATATCGCGCAGCGCAGCACGAAGGTGGCGCATCGATAGTGGATTTTGCATGGTTATCTGCCCGTCAGTCCCAGATAGTTCCCAAGTCGGGCAGTTTTGTTTCCGGGTTGTTTCCCGTCTGTCCCGTGTTTTCGCTTTAGGCAGTGGGAAAAAGATACGCAACCGGAAAGAGACCAACGAACATGCAGTTTCGACGAACCGACAAAACGGCACATCAAAATCAATCAAATAGGGTATTTGGCGGCGGGACTGGATGGGGCGGGGCTGAAAGCCCTAAATGCGATTCAGACGCCGAGCTTGCTGCGCAGTTCCTGACGGTAGGGGCGAGAGACGCTTCGGGTTTGATCAAGAATACGCAGGCTGACTTCCCATCGGTCGCCGCTGCTGCCGGCATGGCGGTTG
>CBIHMD010000652.1:0-2000 GCA_966210655.1 uncultured Thalassospira sp. | reverse complement strand
GGACGGACGGTCTTTATCGCAGCACATCGTCTGTCAACGCTAAGCCACGCAGATCGCATTCTGGTGCTTGATCACGGACGATTAACGGAAAGCGGGACGGATGCCGAGTTGCTACGCCTTGGTGGTGCGTATGCGCGTCTCCATGCAATCCAGGCCGGGCTTGATCGCAACCCTCCGGTCAATGCGAAGAAGGCAGCAGAATGATCAGGCAGGATCACAGCGCCTTCATGCCCGGTATTCTCGAGGTCACTGAACGCGCGCCCAATCCGGTGGCGTGGGCTTTGCCGATTGTTCTCATGACGCTTTTTGTCGTTGCGGCTCTTTGGGCTTGGATGTCCGAGGTGGCGATTGTCAGTCCAACACAGGGTACGCTGGTGCCGACCGGCAAGGTGAAGGTCATTCAGCCGTTTGAAATCGGTGTCGTGCGCGAAATCAATATCCATGACGGGCAATATGTGAAGGCAGGCGATCAGCTCATTGTCTTGGACGGAACCGATAGTACGGCCGATCTTACCCGCCTTGTGCAGGATCAGGCGAGTACGGGGCTTAAACTGGCCCGGCTTGATGCCCTGCTTGCCGATATCGCAAACCCGGCGACTCATTTTATGCCACCGGCAGAAACATCAGAACGACAGGCAATTGCCGAGTTCGATGCCATGGTTGGTCAGGCACGCGCTCAGCAGCAACGGGTTGAAACTCTCCAGCAGGAAATCCGCCAGCTTACAGCAGTGCGCGACGGCATTGCAGTTTCGATTGATCGGGTGAATGCCATCCTTCCCCTGATTACAGAACGGGTTGAAGGCCGCCGTAGCCTGACGGCAGACGGGTATGCCACCCGGACCTCCCTTTTGGAGCTTGAACAGGAACTGGTCGAACGCCAACAGGAACGCCGCCAGTTGCAGTTTGATCTGCAAAAGGCCGAAGCCGATATCGCGATGGCCCGCGAACGGCTGCAAAGCACGGTAGCGGATTTTGAAGAAAGCCTGTTTGAGGAACGTGCGCAGCTTGATCAGGAATATGGAACACTTGTGCAGGAACGTATCAAGGCGGAGCGTCGCCGGGATCAGCAAATCCTGCGGGCGCCCATCGACGGGGTAGTTCAGGAACTGACAGTTAATACTGTCGGTGGTGTTGTTGAAGCCGCGCAGACATTGATGAAAATCGTGCCCGAGGACAGCATGCTGGTGGCGGAGGTCAAGCTGGCCAACCGGGATGCCGGCTTTGTCGATATCGGCCAGAAAACCCGGATCAAGGTTGAAACATTCGAGTTTACCAAGTTCGGCGCGATTGAGGGCACGGTGATTGATGTGTCGCCTGATGCTGTGGTCGATGAAAAACTGGGGCCAGTTTATCTGGCGAAGGTCGAACTGGCACAGCAATATTTAATCGTGCGCGGGCGTGAAGCGCCGTTGCAGCCGGGGATGACAGTCACGGCAGATATTCGTACCGGCGAGCGCCGTTTGCTTGAATATGTTCTAGGGCCGATGTTGCGGTACCGGGATGAGAGTTTGAGAGAGCGATAAACTTCGTGGTTTTGGAAAAGTATCGAGTGTTTTCACGCAAAATTAATATTGGTTTATTTTTTTGGAGAGTATTATGAGATTTTTCTTTTTTTGTTTACCAATTATTTTTACTTTTGTTTTCGCTGAAAGCGCATTATCTCAAGTATACTATATGAATACTGACGGTGGCGTTTCCGACCCTGTAAATATTGATTTGGAAGATTCAGGTCGTGTCGACGTTATTGCCATACTTGATGAAGGGACGGACGTAGAAAGGATTATTAGTATTAATCGAAGTTATGTTGACCACTTTAACTTTGTTAATCCAATAGCAGCTAGTGGAAAGTATAGTGTTTTGTTTTCTATAAACTCTAAAGATGAAATTATAGAAAGATATAAAAATAGCGGAATTTCTGTTAATAAAAAATCAGTTTCATCAGGCATTTTGCAGGATAATGAGTCTTGTTTTATTAGAATTGTTTACAATAAAGAGAGGAG
>CBIHMD010000651.1:0-2002 GCA_966210655.1 uncultured Thalassospira sp. | reverse complement strand
ATGCTGGGGTGAACGAGCGGGCATGGCTTGGCAAGTCATTCAGCGGGCGGTGCAGCGGCGACGGGTGGCCGACGCCACGGCACGCGGCGCCCGTTCAGCCAGCGGCCCATGAAGCTGTGGCGGATCAGCAGTTCGTAGGTGATCAGCGACACGGCCATGACCCCTGCGATGACGGCGGCCAGCTTGACGAACCACGGCCAGTCCAGACCCAGCATCAGAACCTGTCCCACCATCACCAGCGGCAGGTGGACGATGTAGACCCAGTAGGAGGCGTCGGCCAGGTAACGGCGCACCCCGCTGACACCCGAGGCGAAACGCAGGGCCAGGGCCGTGGCTTCGGCCAGCGGCATATAGGCAAGGGCAGAAAACCAGAAACTCATGGCGCCCATCGACAGGAAGGCGCGCAACAGAAACATCGGCATGCGCTGTGTTTTTAGTTGTGCAAAACCAGATCTGAGTGCGATGGGTGCGATAAAAAGAAGCCCGAAGAAGTTGCGAAAGAAGACCGCCTGCAATGGATCGATTTCACGAGTTGCCATGCGGACAATGACGGAAAACAGAGCTGCCATAAGTGATGCGATCACGGCGAAAATCGATGCCTGAAGATAGGGCGGCAGGCTGTTGAACCATTTATGCATCAATGCGGCCTGTTTTGTTTCCTGTATTGCTTTCGGGTGTATCTTCGGGCGGATTGATGGTTTTGGCCTTGGTGACGGGGATGGCTTGTGAGTCGGCTGCCGCCGTTGTGGGCATGCGGCGGCGGCGTTTTTCATTTCGGGCCAGAACAGCTTCGCGCCGCGCAATGTATAGGGTTGATCCAATAATCAGCGATGCCCCGGCCCAAGTCCAGAAATCGACCGTTTCACCAAACATGATGAAGGCAAGTGCGGCAACAAATGGCAGGCGAAGGAAATCAAACGCCATGACATAGGACTGGTCCGCTGCCCGGTTGGCACGCACAAAAAGCTGCTGCCCGGCGGTCGCCAGAATGGCGATTGCAAGAAGGATTCCAAGTTGCTGCCATGTTGGTTGCTGCCAATAGAAAAGTGCAGGAATCAGGGAAAGGGGCGTCATGATCATGCCCATCCAGGTCACGATGGCATTGGCACTTTCACTGCGCGAAAGCATTTTGACCGTCGTCACGGCAAAAGCGGTAAACAGGGTAGCCAACAGGGCCAGAATTGCACCGGTTTCAAGAGTTTGACCAATCGGGCGCACGATGATCATTGCGCCGATAAACCCAAAGACTACGGCAGACCAACGGCGTGCCCGGACGGTTTCACGCAGGATAAGGGCTGCAAGGATGGTGGTCAGGATCGGGACCGTGAAATTGATCGCGATGACCTGTGCCGCGGGGGCGATTGCAAGTGCCGAGAACAGGCACAGCATGCCACAAAGCCCGATCACTGCCCGAATGAAATGCAGTTTAAGTTTCAGCGTGCGCAGGCCGACAAACCGGTCGCGCAGCATCCAGGGGATCATCGGGATCAGACCGAACAAATTTCGGAAAAAGGCTGCTTCAAACGGATGAACTTCGCGTGTGATGTACCGGATAAGCACCGCCATTGCCGCAAAAAGAATTGCAGCACCGGTCATCAACAGGGCGCCACGAAGCGCATCATTATCCGGAGAGACGCGAAAAAGGTGCATGATCATCAACGAATAAGACCGATTTTATAAAAAATCCAGTCTTGATCCGTGAAATAGTCCTACCATTTCTCCTGGAAGCCGTCCGAAAGTTTCGTGCGCACACAGTTTTCGTGTAAGATCGTCTGATATTGATAAAAATTCTTCAGGGGATGTTTTATGGATGCCATTGATCGCAAATTGATCGACATCTTGCAGAATGATGCGTCTTTGTCTTATTCCGCACTTGGTACGAAGGTTGGTCTTTCGGTTTCGGCGGTGAATGATCGCGTGCGTAAATTGCGCGAACAGGGCGTGATCAAGGCTTATCGCGTTGAAGTGGATGGCAATGCTATCGGCCGCGCCCTTACTGCCA
>CBIHMD010000650.1:0-2011 GCA_966210655.1 uncultured Thalassospira sp. | reverse complement strand
ACGGGATTCCGGTGGCCAAAACCGGTTTGCAGGTCGATGCCGGTTTGGCATTTGGTTCTGGCGAACATCAGACGACCAAGGGCTGCCTTGCGGCAATCGACTGGATCGCCAAACATTCGCCCCGTTACAACGCGCTTGATATGGGCTGCGGGTCCGGCATTCTGGGCATGGCGTGCGCCAAAACATGGCGTTGCCCGGTGATGATGGCCGATATTGATGCCGCATCGGTGCGCGTTGCCCGTGAAAATGCCCGGATCAACAAGATCACCGATCTGGTCACCGCGATCCATTCCAACGGGTTTAGCGACGTGCGCATCCGCAATGCCGGTTATTATGACATTGTCTGCGCCAATATCCTTGCCCGTCCGTTGCGCCATATGGCACGCGACCTGCGCGGTACGCTGGCCGAAGGTGGTTATGTGGTTCTGTCGGGGCTTCTGTCCCATCAGGAACAGTTTGTCCTGTCGGCCTATCGCGATGTTGGCCTGTCACTGGTCAAGCGTTTCCCGGTTGAAGAATGGACGACGCTGGTGGTGGGTTAAGCCACCAGCACGCCGACAAACCGGAACTTGGCTAGCTTAGTAGGGGCGGCATCACCATTTTTTGCAGGGCAAGGCAATCGCACATGGTTTGATCGGCATAGCCTTCGGCCGCAGCAACAAGTCCTTCCGCATCGCGATCAAGCGCCCTGATCATGGTTTCCTCGAACCGGGTGGAGCGGATGTCACCGCGCGCATGCGCCAGTGCCAGCGCGGAGCTGCATGATCTGGCATATTGTTTAAGCGCCTTGCCCGGGTTCTTTGTGGCGAGACAGACATCCTCGGGATCAAGACCGACCCGTGCATGGTGGCGGGATCGCACCAGCCAGTGGTCATCGCGCCAGACGACTTCATCAAGCACAAGGTCGGGGCGGCGCTGCATGACCCGCTGGCAGTCTACCGAAAGATGCGCCGGGTTCAGGCGGTTATTCGGGCTGATATCGGGGAAATGATGGATCGGGGCGGCTTCACGCTGTTGCTTGATTTCGACGATATGACATAGCGGCAAATCTTCCGGCCCGTCGACTTCATCGGGCCCGACCAGAAGATAAAAGCGGTCCATATTGACCGATCCGGTGCCTGCCCCGACGCGAAGAACGATATCAAGGATGCTGTCATCGACATAGGGGCGGAAAACGCGTCTGATTTCCGACATGGTGGCCGCATCCAGACGCTTGTAACGTTCCGGAAGGTCGCGGAACCGCAATGTGCCATCGGTCAGTTCGACCGCTTTGCCAAGTGCGCTTTTGGTTTCAAACATCTTGCCCCCTGCGGCCCGTTTTAACGCCATGTCGCGCGCAGCTTCAAGGATATGGCCCTTGGAGAATTTCAAAACAGCACTGCGGCGGTGATCCGGGTCGGAAACGATCTTTTCCAGGGTTTTCCGGTAGCTTTTCAGGAATGCGTCCGCGGCCTTTTTCGCGTCCTTCTGGCTGGCCGCTTCAAGACCAGACAGATCATTCATTTCGTCACTGTCGTAATCGTCATTCGTTAGTCCGTCGGCATAGTCGCAGGCCAGAAACAGGCTGGTACAGAACCGCGCCAGATCCCAGCTTGCCTGCCCGAAACAGGCATCGTCGAAATCATTGGGGCAGAAAATTACATCGTCGCCATGTGACCCATCTTCGGTCAGAAGCCCGAAATTCACCAGATGGCAATCGCCCATGATGGCGGTAATCAGCCGTTTGTCCGTCAGACTTTCGGGCAGGACGATACGACCGGATTTCAGGTCGCCATAAAACATCTGGGCGGCACCCCGCAGGAACCGGAACGGATTGGCAGCCATTTTCTGATGTTTGGCAAGCTTGGTCCTTGCTCGCGGGGTCCGGCCATCAACACGTTTGAGTTCTCGCGCAATCAGGTTGTTTCGGCTGGCGCTGACGACACTCATCTCGGCTTCCTTTCCGCTCAATGTAGGGTGCAGAGTGCCGGACAGGATCACCGCAGTCAAATCCTGCTGCGGATCATGTTAT
>CBIHMD010000649.1:0-2023 GCA_966210655.1 uncultured Thalassospira sp. | reverse complement strand
TTGAGGCTGGCGAAGTTGATTTCATCGACAATATGCTGCCATCCGATGTGGTGCGCCTGTCGCGCGATGAAAACTTCAAGGTTTATTCAAAACCGACCTCTGGACTTTATTACGGTGCGTTCAATGCCGGGGATAAAAGCCCGCTTAACGATGTGCGCATTCGTCAGGCGGTCAATGCGCTGGTGGATCGCGATCTGATCGTCAAGGGTGCGCTTGACGGGATTGGCGAACCGGCATGGGATTTCTTTGGCCCGCAATTTGATTGGGCGCCAAAGGCCGATGCCCCCTACAAGCTTGATAGCGGTTTGGCAACGTCGCTTCTGAACGATGCCGGATATGAACAGAATGATGGCAAATGGGAAAAGGATGGCGCGCCGCTGACACTTCGTATCCTCAGCTATTCCAGCCGGACCGAAATGCCCGCAATTACCGAGGCGCTTGCCGCCCTTCTGAACCAGAATGGCATCGCCACCGATGTGCAAATGTATACCTGGGAAGGGATGCTTGATCTGGTCAAGCGCGGTGAATATGACATTTCGGTCGTGTTCTGGACCCCGGAAATGACCGGCCACCCGGACCTGCACCTTCAATCGCAGTTCCATTCGAAGGCCGGGCTGAATTACCAGTTCTGGAACAATGCCGGTTTTGACGAGGCCGTCGATACCGGTCGGACCCTTTCGCCCGGTGCGGAAAAGGACGAAACCTATCGCAGGGCGGTAAATATCCTGCATGACGATGCACCGATCATTCCGCTGGTGCACAAGGTTTCGGTCGGGGCTTCGGGAAAGGATGTTGAAGGCTATCGCATCCATCCGTCCGGCTTCTTCTATGACTTCAAAAGTGTGTCGAAAGACTGACGGTCTTCCCGTCCCCGGCATTATCGCCGGGGACGGGATTTTGCACGGTTATCTTGCAGGAAACAGCCATGGGACTTTGCCTGTTTATCAATCCGATCAAGGGGGCCGGGGATGATTTGCCCGATGTTGGCGATCATGCGCCCGATATCGCACAGATCGATCATTACGACCTGAGCGATATCGATCTTTCGCCCTATGCTGCCCTGATGTTGCCAGCCCATCTTGATCAGCGGTTTTTCGGGACGCTGACGACCAAGATCAAGGGGTTCATGGCCCAAGGCGGGACGCTTGTGTTTAACGGGCATGTCGCATGGCCGATGTTGCCGGAATTCCAGACTTTTGTTCCGCTTGAAAGCCAGTCGCTTGATAACCTGATCATTCATCGTCTTGCCGATCACCCGGTTTTCGAGGGCGTGGATACGCAGCACCTTACATTCCGGCGCGGTGTGGCGGGGTTTTATGCCCGCGGTTACAATCCGCCCCCCAAGGGTGCTATTGCCCTGCACGGGGTTGGCCCGGACCGGTTGCCGTGCGACTGGGTTTATCATCGCCCCGAAGGCGGACGCATCCTGATGCATGCGGGCAATGATTTATGGATGTATGCCGGATCAGAGGACAGCACTGCACGGATCGTGCCACAGCTTTGCCTTTGGGCCGGTGGCGATGATCACGGACAGGGAGGCGCATCATGACCAGCAGGATTGCAGCCCTTGATGGCGGAACCTATTACCATCACAGAACGCTTTACGAGCCGCGCTATCGCGACTTTTTCGATGGTGTGATCTATACCCGCGAGCTCGGCGATACGGTGCTTGAGGATTATGACACGCTGATTGTGTCATGTCGAACCGATCCGGCCGTCATGCGACCACACCGTGAAAAGTTCAAGCAGTTCCTTGAAAGCGGCAGAACGCTTGTGATCATGGGATCGACCGGACCGGCGGAATGGATTTCGGGGATCGAATGGCATTTCACGCCGACCAATTTCTGGTGGTGGAAGGAAGGCGGCAGTCTTGGCCTTCATGTAACCGCACCCGATCACCCGTTATTTGATCACATCACGCTCGCCGATGCGACGTGGCATCATCACGGGCATCTGATCGTGCCCGAGGGTGTGGTATCGCTGATTGATGTTGGTGATCTGGGATCGGTTCTTTATGACGATG
>CBIHMD010000648.1:0-2023 GCA_966210655.1 uncultured Thalassospira sp. | reverse complement strand
AACCATATTCGCGCCCGCGCTCGTCAAGTGCGATCAGAAATGCATTTTCGGGAATAACGCCCAGCAACAGCTCCGCTTCGCGATCTTTAAGCTGATTGGGCGGAAGCTTCTTCTTTTCTTCGACTTCCCGCACGACAAAGGGCCAGCGCAGGCGGGCTGCGTAATGGTCAAAAAGATCTTTCTCGGGGCCGCTTTTCATCCGGCCCACTGCGGCAAGGGTAATTTGCATATGACCGATCCAGCCCCGGACACCTTTGGGACCACCGATGGCAAATCCCAGCAGTGGTCAAAGCAAACCGGGGCGGACTGTATTAATACAGTCGCGCCGCCTGCTGTTTAAGCGCCGGGTTCTCAACGCCCCACATCTGTTCGATGTTGTAGAACGCGCGAACTTCCGGGCGGAACAGATGGACGATGACATCACCGGCATCAACCAGCACCCAGTCGCCCTGTTCCTTGCCTTCGGCCTGGGCACGGCCCTGACCTGCTTCTTTCAGCTTTTCGACAATATGCTCCGCCATCGACGCGACCCTGCGAGAGGACGAACCGGTTGCGATGATCATATGATCGGCAAGGGAGGTTTTATCGATCAGATTAATGGTGACAAGATCTTCGGCCTTGTCGTCTTCGAGTATGCTCTGGATAAGGACAAGAAGCTCGCCCGGGGTCAGAGTCTTTTTTGCGGTACCTATGGTCGCCACCTCAATTTTCGCGGGTCCAATCCTTATTGGATTGCAGACTTTCCGCCGGTCAAACCTGCCATCTGCCTTCGGCGCGGATTGCGGTCGAAGAAGCCGGATGGCGCTTTATTGGCAGGTAAACCCAGGCCGGAACATCGAGATCGGCCAGCAAACCCGCCCTGTCCGATGGGATGCGCCAGCGTTCCATACGCTTGGCTGCCGTCCCGGACAATGCCTTGTTAGAATACCCCTCACGGTCAAGGACCGCAATGGGAGCGCGCAAAATCAACCTGTCCCACCATTTCCATTTATGAAACTGGGCCAGGTTGTCCGCCCCCATCAGCCATACGAACCGCGTTCGGGTAAAACGACGCTGCAAGGCTGCGAGAGTGTCGGCCGTATAGCGGGTTCCAAGTTCTGATTCAATTGCAGAAACAACAATGCGGGGATGCTTTGCCATCATCAGGGCCGAATCGAACCGGTCGGCAAGGTCGGCCATGCCCTGCGCGGGCTTAAGCGGGTTTTGCGGCGAAACCAGCCACCAGACCGCATCAAGTTGCAGGATTTTCAACGCTTCCAGCGATATATGCAGATGCCCTTCATGCGCCGGATTAAATGACCCGCCCAGCAATCCGACGCGGGGCGGGGCACTATGACTTCTGGGCGTCGAAAAGCTCATGGGCGGGTCTGGCCGGTACCGCGTACGATGTATTTATAGCTGGTCAGCTGTTCGACTCCGACCGGGCCGCGGGCATGCAGCTTGCCCGTCGAAATGCCAATTTCCGCCCCCATGCCAAATTCGCCGCCATCGGCAAACTGGGTCGATGCATTGACGATCACGATCCCGGAATCAACACCATTGAGGAACCTCGTCGTCGCATCGGCATCTTCGGCCAGAATCGCATCGGTGTGATGCGATCCATATGTGTTGATGTGGTTGACCGCTTCTTCGATCCCGTTGATGACCTTGATTGACACAATCGCATCAAGATATTCGGTGACCCAATCTTCGTTCGTTGCAGGCAGGATGCGGGCATCCGCCTTCTGCGCGTTGGCATCGCCGCGCATTTCACATCCCTTGTCGGCAAGGGCGGCGGCAATTTTCGGTAACAGATCGTCGGCCACGGCCTGATCAATCAGGATGGTTTCGGTCGCACCACAAATACCGGTCCGGCGCATCTTGGCATTGACCACGATATCGACGACCTTGGACTGGTCCGTACTGGTATGGATATAGGTATGGCAAAGCCCTTCCAGATGCTTGAACAACGGAATGCGGCTTTCATCGGTAATCCGCGCAATCAGCGATTTGCCCCCACGCGGGACGATGACGTCGATGTAAT
>CBIHMD010000647.1:0-2035 GCA_966210655.1 uncultured Thalassospira sp. | reverse complement strand
GCCGTTCATTTCCGCCTTGCCACCCCCGCAAAGGACTTCGGCACCTTCCTGCCTGCCGATATCAAGGTAAGACAGGATTTTTTCCATCTGCTCGGTCGAAGCCTGTGCGCCGATCATGGTTTCACTGTCAAGCGGGTTGCCCTGCTTGATGTGGGCCACGCGCGAAAGCACGTTATCCATGAACTTGTCGTAGATGTTTTCCTGAATAAGCGCGCGTGACGGGCAGGTGCAGACCTCGCCCTGGTTCAGCGCGAACATGGTCAGGCCTTCGGCGGCTTTCTGACGGAAATCATCATCCTGTGCCATCACATCGTCAAAGAAGATGTTGGGCGATTTGCCACCCAGTTCGAGTGTGACCGGAATGATGTTTTCGCTGGCATATTGCATGATCAGGCGGCCGGTGGTGGTTTCACCGGTAAAGGCGACCTTGGCGACCCGGTTGCTTTGCGCCAGTGGTTTGCCGGCTTCAACCCCGAAGCCCTGCACAACGTTCAGCACGCCAGCCGGAAGAAGATCACCGACCAGTTCCAGCAGCACGCAGATTGATGCCGGGGTCTGTTCAGCCGGTTTCAGGACAACGCAGTTGCCCGCCGCCAGCGCCGGGGCGAGTTTCCAGACCGCCATCAGGATCGGGAAGTTCCACGGAATGATCTGGCCGACAACGCCAAGCGGTTCGTGGAAGTGATAGGCAACGGTATTATCGTCAATCTCGCCAAGCGACCCTTCCTGTGCGCGGATCGCACCGGCAAAATACCGGAAATGGTCAATCGCCAGCGGAATGTCGGCGGCCAGCGTTTCACGCACCGCCTTGCCGTTATCCCATGTTTCGGCAACCGCCAGCATTTCAAGGTTCTGTTCCATGCGGTCGGCGATTTTATTGAGGATATTGGCGCGTTCGGTGACGGACGTTTTGCCCCACGCATCGGCGGCGGCATGGGCGGCATCAAGTGCCTTTTCGATGTCTTCCGAACTGGATCGTGCGATTTCGCAGAATGGCTTGCCATTTACCGGCGAGACATTTTCGAAATACTGGCCTTTGGCCGGGGCGGTCCATTCGCCGCCGATATAGTTGTCATAACGGGATTTGAAAGCAACGACGCTACCCGCGTCGCCCGGATTCTTGTAAATCATCTTGGATCCTCCATGATCGGAAGGCGGCTTTGCCACCTGTTTTTGGTTTTGGCCCTGACATTTCCGCAAAGCCCGTGCCAGTTCGCAAAATCCCGTGCCGGGTGATCTGGTGATCCGGTTTTTTGCTGTTTTACAAACGGTTGGGCGTATGGCTTGGCAGGCGCTGATTGTGTCATTGCATCCCTGTCGATGGCACAGGTGACACAAACTGTCCCATATTTGTGACACTGCGAATTGCACGGTACTTTTGCCGTGAAACCGTTTGGCGTTTCGGGGCTCTGATGTGTTACGATCCATACCGTGATCGGACGCGGCACAAGCCACAAGCCGGGAAACGCCACAAGGCATTCCCGACAAAACACCGGCACAAGGGAGATAACGTCTTATGTCTGGAAACCATCACGGTGGACGGATCGAAGCTGCGTTGCAGTTAAGTGGCGTCGCCCAAAATCGCGCCGTTCTTGAAAGCTGGCAACGCTGCGAACAGCGCTTTGGCCTTGCTCATGACACGCTGCGCCGTCCGGAAGTCATGCCCGAAAGCCAAACCCGCCAGCGCCGTGATCGCAGTGGGCGGCTTTATCATCATGCCCATGATCTGGTGCGCACCCTTTATCGCAAAATCGATGCGTCGGGCTATGCGATTTTCCTGACGGATAATGACGGTGTGATCCTTGACAGTGTTGCGGCACACACGCTGCTTCCGTCCTTTCGCACCAACGGTCTTTTGCCCGGTGCCGTCTGGAGCGAGGAACGCGAGGGCACCAATGGTATTGGCACCTGCATCGTCGAAGGTCGCCCGATCACCATCCACAAGGTCGAGCTTTTTCTGGCGCTACATGCGGTGCTGACCTGCACGGCGGGACCGGTGTTTGACCCGGTAGGGCAGGTTTGCTCCGTCCTTGAT
>CBIHMD010000646.1:0-2041 GCA_966210655.1 uncultured Thalassospira sp. | reverse complement strand
GGGATACGGTTAGCGAAGCTATTGATCTTGTGAAGACCAAGATGCTGGCATTGAAGGAAGGCGAATTCAAAGCCGGTGACCGGCGCATTGTTGAAAGTGAAATCCGGTTGGTCAAATCCGAGAAGGGCTGGATTTACCGGCCCTAGGCTTCGTGCGATTTTTCAGCAGAAACAAAAGGGACCGGAAAACCGGTCCCTTTTGTATGAATGCCTGTCATGCGGGTGCGATCAGTCCGAAAGCAGAGCCAGAACATTTGGCGGCGGCGGAATATCCCCGGATGCAAATCCGATCCCGTCGAATGCCTCCAGGCCGTTTACGCGCATAATGGCGTGAAGTGAGTCGACATATTCTGCACCGCGCTCTGAATATTTAGTCAGCGTATCCGCCAGATCCCAGCCGAGTACAATTTCGCCACCTTCACGCAGTTTGGCACGTTCGGCCCGCAATTCGGCATATGCCGGATGCGAATTGATGTTGCGTGCATAGGCACGGACACTGTCGATCAGGCTGTTAAACGATTTGATCACATGGGTTTTGCCTTCCGCGCGATCCTCGGGGACGATGCCTTCTTCATCCCAAGCCCATTGACCGAAAAGGGCATTGCCCTTGCGAACGAAACGCGAAGTACCCCAGCCGCTTTCTTCTGCGGATTGTGCCAGCATCAGCGACGGTGGGATGATATCGATACGTTCCAGCAACGCAGTCACACCACCATCGGTCACGCGATAGCGTTTGATCATCTGGTCGACCCATTCTTTTTCAGCAGAACTAAGCGGGTCGCCGGAATATTTTTTGCTCTGGATGGCCATCAGGCGTTCGCGACGCGCCATGATTTCCTCGTTCACGCGCAGCGAGAGAGGTAACATGATACGCAGAAAAATCTGTTTACGTTCGTCCGTAGATGCCAGATCGCGCAGGCCCTTGGGGACGCGTTTGATATAAACGCGGGGGATTTCCTTTACACCCGAAAGGCTGTAACCGATGCTTTGATAATACTGGTTCAGTGCGATCACTTCCGGATCGCGGCGGTAGAGCGGTTTGACGTTTTTCTTTTCCGGCGCAACAGTTGTTGCCGCCACTTCATCAAAGCTCATACCTTTCGGGGATGGGGTAACATCCCATCCGCCAATAATGCCAACATACAGTAAACCTACTGCTCCAAACACTGAAGCAAGCGCAATTTTACGGTAACTGCCTTCTTTTGCGCTATTCATTATGTTTCTCCAGATCAGTAAAACTGTTGGTTTAAGCAAGCCGTTATCTATGCCTGCCCGCTGTGCGGATCGCAACCTGCAATATCATGAAGGTTAATTTTCCCTTAACAGGGTTTGCGTTCCGCGCGCAAAGACAACGCCCGGCATCGTCATTTGTGCGCGCCGGGCGGAAAAAAATTTTGCGAATCGGGAAATCAGTCAGCCATGACCGGTTCAACGGCCTGAACTTCAGGCACGTAGTAACGCAGCATATTTTCGATGCCCATTTTCAGTGTTGCGGTGCTGCTCGGGCAACCGGAACATGCGCCATGCATTTCAAGAAAGACAACGCCGTCTTCGAATTTGTGGAAGACGATATCGCCACCGTCCTGTGCCACTGCGGGGCGAACGCGGGTATCGAGCAATTCCTTGATCTGGCTGACCAGTTCATCGTCGCCGTCAGATGCCGTGCTTGCACCGGTAGCGGCACCGGAATTCTGATCAAGAACCGGCTGGCCAGAGGTGTAATGTTCCATGATACCGCCAAGAATTTGCGGCTTCAGCGTTTGCCAGTCGCGGGCATCGTCCTTTGTGATGGTGATGAAATCACCGCCCAGGAACACCCCGGTGATGCCTTCTACCTCAAACAACTTGCGAGCCAGAGGAGATTTCACATCGGCATCGGTTGCGGTGAAATTGGCTGTACCCTGACGGCCCATCACATCTTCGCCGGGCAGGAATTTCAGTGTTGCCGGGTTCGGAGTCGGTTCGGTTTGAATGAACATGTCGGCTTGTCCTCTCACTCTGGGTGCCGGGGCAAAGCTTGCCCGCGCGGCGATCCCTATTTC
>CBIHMD010000645.1:0-2047 GCA_966210655.1 uncultured Thalassospira sp. | reverse complement strand
ACCGAAACCCAGCGTTCTTCAAACATATAGGGCTTGCCATCGGCCAGATGCAGCGAGGTGATATGCAGCATGTCGCTATCAGATGTGACACCCAGATTGGCGCAGATTTCCGGTGGCGGGCTGCGGCGTTCGCTTAACAGCAGGCCATAGGTATATTTCTGGCCGCGTCCTTCGATCTCCAGCCGTATGACAGGAATATCAAGCCGCGCACGTCGCACCGGGTGGGCGGCGACACGGGTTCCGGCCTTGCGGCGGCGGTCAAGGAAGCCCTCGGCGGCAAGTTCGCGGAGTGCCCGGTTGACGGTCGCACGTGCGCAGCCCAGTTCCTCGGCCAGCTCGACCTCCTTGGGGATCTGGTCGCCGGGTTTCCATTCACGGGTGTGAATGCGGCGCAGGACCTCGTCATGGACCGATTGCCAGTTTGTCAGTTCCGTGGTGGTGCTCACACCGCTTCCTTGAGTTGTTCCATCACCTTGCGATACCGGTTGGTGATCGTATCGTGCGCGATATGGCGGCCCTCGGTCACAACATGGCGACCGGCCGACCAGACATCACGCACCATGCGATCATCTCCGGCAAAGACATATGTATCGAGGATCGTATCGCCTGTCCGACCGATAAGGTCAACTGCCGCGCCATCAAGCGCCATCAGATCGGCAAGTGCTCCGACCTCGATCCGGCCGGCATCGCGGCCTGCGGCCTGTGCGCCACCCTTGGCAACCGCATCAAACAACCGGCGGGCGGTGGATTTTTCCGGGGTGGCAAGGGCGGCACGCGATTTGTCGCGCAGACGCTGGCTGTATTCCAGCGTGCGGATCTCTTCGGAAAGTGAAATGCGAATGTTGGAATCCGATCCGACACCGATATTTCCACCCGCATTCAGATAGCGCACACCATCAAAGATACCGTCGCCAAGGCTGCTTTCGGTGATCGGGCAAAGTCCGGCAACCGCCCCGGTTTTGGCGAGTCCAAGCGTCTCGTGTTCCTGCATCTGCGTGCAATGGATCAGGCACCAGTTTTCATCGACATCGGCATTTTCAAGCAGCCATTCGACCGGGCGCTTGCCCCAGGATGCTGCGACCTCCTCGACTTCGGCGACCTGTTCGGCCAGATGCATGTGAACAGGGCCGTCCTTTGACAGGCGCGTGGTGGTGATCAGGTCCTCGCGGCCAACAGCGCGCAGCGAATGGGGGGCAACCCCCATGCGTGTGTCGGACGGCAGGGATTTTAACGCCTTTTCGCTTTCCTCATACAGTCTGGCAAAACGTTCCGCATCATTGCCAAACCGGATTTGCCCCGCGCCAAGCGGCCGTTTGTCGCAACCGCCGAACTGGTAATGCACGGGCAAAAGCGTCAGGCCGATACCGGTGATGTTTGCCGCCGCCGCGATGCGTTCGGCCATCTCGGCGATATTGGCATAGGGAACGCCGCCCGGTTGGTGATGCAGGTAATGGAACTCGGTATTGTTGGCGTAACCGGCTTCGAGCATTTCCATTTGCACAAAGGCCGCAATGTCCTGCACGTGATCCGGGGTGAGCTGATCAAGGAAGCGGAACATCAATTGCCGCCATGTCCAGAAGGTATCACGGGGATCGGGGCCGCGTTTTTCGGTCAGTCCGGCCATCGAACGCTGGAACGCGTGGCTATGCAGGTTCGAGATCGCGGGCAAAAGCGTGCCAACACGGTTTCCGGTGGCAGGGGAATCGGCCTGAACCCTAATGATTCTGCCGTTTTGATCAATCTCGATCAGAACGTTGCTTTCCCAACCCGAAGTCGTAAGTGCCTGATTTGCCCAGATAACCGTCATTGCCTATACCCGTCTTGACAGTGATATTATGTACGTACATATTATATTTAATAACAGACTTATCAAGGGTGAGCTTTACATGCTTTTGGGAAATGCGAAAATTGTCGCGATCGATAAAGCACCGGGCAAAGATCAATTATCATATTGTATGATTGATAGTGGTGCCGTCGCGATCAAGGGCGATAAAATCGTCTGGGTCGGCGATGCCGATGCCATCCCCGAAGGCGTCGACTTCGACCT
>CBIHMD010000644.1:0-2050 GCA_966210655.1 uncultured Thalassospira sp. | reverse complement strand
CATCAGCCCCATCGCCGTTGCATAACCCAGTGTCTGGCGGGTGGTGATCGTGGTTTTGATATCGCGCGCAATCCGGCTGAGTGACAGTTTATGCCGGTATTCGGGATTTAGCGTTTCGGGCATTCGCAGGCTGTACCAGACGGCAATAATGATCGCCAGCACAAGGGTGCTGACGAAAATCATGTGCCAGTTGGCAAGCGCTAGGATCAGGCTGCCCGATGCCGGGGCAAAGACCGGCACGATGATGAAGATCATCATCACGAACGACATGACGCGGGCCATTTCGCGGCCTTCGAAACAGTCACGCGTGATCGCGATTGTCAAAACGCGCGGGGCGGCAGCCCCAAGACCCTGAACGAAACGCGCGATCAGAAGGTGATCGTAACTGTCGGCGAAAACCGCCATGACGGTACCGATGGCATAAATGAAAAGGCCCAGCATCAAAACGCGTTTGCGGCCGAAACTGTCAGCCAGCGGGCCATAGACAATCTGCATCAGGCCAAAGGCAATCATGAAAACATAGATCAGCAACTGCATGCGGTTGCCGTCTTCGATGCCGTAATCCACGGCGATCGGACCAAATGCGGGTAAAAGATTGTCGATCGAAAGTGCAACCAGACCAATCGTGATTGCCATTAACACAACGAATTCGACAAACCCCGGAAGCGGACGGGCGATGGTGGCGCCCGATTTTTGACTTTCAGTCATTTATCGGAAGTCCTGAAAAAGGAATTTATTGTTATTCGGGGAAAATCCCGCAGGCTTCGGAAACCTGTACGGCACCAAGCATGCGTTATTTTCCGTTCGAAGATCAATGATGGTTTTCTGAAAAAAGCACTGTCGCGTCATTGACTTGGCCCGAACCTGACCTGCCTGGGCAACGTATTTGAGGTAACTTGCGGTCATCATCTGCATCCGGCAGGGGGCAGCTATCGGCAAATATCACTGGATTTGCCGACCTTTACCTTTTATTCGCAACACCTTGTGATCATATGACAGCTTCCTGTTTCACCCGTTCCCGCCGGTAACCCGATATGGCCGAAAAGCTTTTCAAATCCAACCAGTTGCTTGGGCAATTGCGACGTATCGTCAAAAGCGAGCAGCTTGTGCTGTCGATCCTGGCGCTTGTGGTCGGCGCGATGGCCGGGGGCGGGACCATCCTGTTTCGCGAAGGCATCCTGTTTGTGCAGTTGCTGACCTTTGGTTCGGGCGAGGAAGCGGTCCATGAATATCTTGCGCATCTTCCGGCGTGGCATTTGATCATGGTGCCGACACTGGGCGGATTGTTTGTCGGGATTTTCATTTACCGGTTTTTGCCGGAACGGCGTACCCATGGGGTGGCCGATGTGGTTGATGCCGCACTTTTCCACGATGCCCGCATGTCGTCACGCTGTGGCATCAAATCGGTGTTTATCAGTGCGGTATCGCTGGGCACCGGGGCGTCGCTTGGCCGCGAGGGACCGGTTGTCCATATGGGGGCGTCGTTCGGGGCGTGGCTTGCGCGTATTCTTCATCTGCGGCGCAGCACGGCCCGTACCCTGCTTGGATGCGGGGTGGCGTCTGCGGTTGCGGCGTCTTTCAATGCACCGCTGGCCGGTGCGCTGTTTGCCCACGAGGTTGCCCTTGGCCATTATGCCCTGACCGCATTTGCGCCGATTGTTCTGGCATCCGTGACCGGTACGATCATCACCCGGCTTTATTTCGGTGGTGATATTTCCTTTCTGTTGCCGGCCAATGAAATCCAGTCGTTTCTGGAATTCCCGGCCTTTGCGCTTTGGGGGATTGCGGCGGGGATCACCGCGATTTGCGTAACACGTGCCATCCCGGTGGTGCAAACGGTGGCCAAGGCTTCGAAAATTCCGGTCTGGTTGCGGCCCGCCGTGGCGGGGCTTGTGATCGGTATTGTTGCGATCAAGTTCCCGCAGATTGTCGGCGTTGGTTATGGTGCGATGAATGATGCGCTTTACGGGGCGTATGGCTGGTCATTTCTGGTGCAGCTTCTGATCGTGAAGGCCGCAATGGTGGCGATCTGCATCGGGATGGGTTTTGC
>CBIHMD010000643.1:0-2054 GCA_966210655.1 uncultured Thalassospira sp. | reverse complement strand
TCCTGAAGAAGGTCCTGGGGGTGAAGGACTAGGGACGCGGCGGCGCTTTTCGCCATCTACACCGCCACCGCCAAACTCGGCCTGCCCGAGGTTAATCTCGGCCTGATCCCCGGTGCCGGTGGCACCGTGCGCTTGCCCCGCCTGATCGCGGTTGAAAACGCGATTGCCATGATCACCGGCGGCAAACCGGTAACGGCCACCACCGCCCATGATTTCGGCCTGATCGACGAAATTGCGGACATCGGAAATGGTGATTTGCGGGCCGCTGCAATCGCCTTGGCCGAACGGATCAAAAGCGATCCCTGCCCGACCGCCCTGATCGACCGCGCCCCGGTCAATGCCCCGGATGCCGATGGATGGGATGCCCTGATTGCCGGGATCGGCAAAAAGGCCCGTGGGCAGGATGCCCCGGTGATTGCCGCCCAAACCATCCGGGCCGCCGTAACTGGCGACGCCAGAATCGCCCTTGGATTGGAACGCGAAAACTTCGTTGGCCTTCGCGACAGCGACCAGTCAAAGGCACTGCGTCATATTTTCTTTGCCGAACGATCGGTTGCCAAGCTGCCCGAACTGGCCGGGGTCGATCCCCGTCCCCTTCACGAAATCGGCGTCATTGGCGGCGGCATCATGGGGGCCGGGATTGCCACCGCCGCCCTTCTGTCCGGCTATGCCGTGGTGATGATCGAACGCGATGACGATGCCTGTGAACGCGGCATCGCCAATGTCCGCCATCATCTCGGCGGGTCGCTCAAACGCGGCATCATCACCCAATCCCGCCATGATCAGCTTCTGGGCGATCTCGTCAGCAGCACGGATTACGCAGCGCTTACCAATTGCGATCTGGTGATCGAGGCCGTGTTCGAGGACATGGGCGTCAAGCACGACGTGTTTGCCAAACTGTCCGCCCATTGCAAACCCGATGCGGTGCTGGCATCCAATACCTCCTATCTCGACATCGATGCGATTGCGACCGTCTGCACCTATCCTGAACGGGTGATCGGCCTGCATTTCTTCTCCCCGGCCCATGTGATGAAACTGCTCGAAGTCGTCCGCACCCGCTTGGCCAGCCCCGTCGCACTCGCAACCGCCCTTGCCTTTGCCAAACGCCTTGGCAAGATCGCGGTCCCTTGCGGGGTGTGTGATGGCTTCATCGGCAACCGGATCATGTCGGCCTATCGCAAACATTGCGAATACATGCTTGAAGACGGATCTCTCCCGTCTGACATTGACCACGCCATGACCAATTTCGGTTTCCCGATGGGCCTGTTTGCCATGCAGGACATGGCCGGGCTTGAAATCTCATGGGCCACGCGCAAACGCCTGGCACCGACCCGCGACCCGAATGAACGATATGTAGCCCTTGGGGATTACCTCTGTGAAATGGGACGTTTCGGGCGCAAGAATGGCCTTGGCTGGTATCGCTATGATGAACATGGCAAAGCTTTCCCTGATCCTGTTGTCGATGAATTGGTGATCGCTGAATCGGCGAAAAAGGGCATCAAACGCCGCCCGTTTTCCGATGCCGAAATCATCGAAACCATCCTGTCTGCCATGCAGGCAGAAGGCGAAAAAATCCTGATCGAGGGCATCGCGCACAGCCCGGATGCCATCGATGTCGTGATGGTCAATGGCTACGGCTTCCCCCGCCATAAAGGCGGGCCGATGCACCTTAAAAAGACCGCCTGAACACCCGAAACCCGGGGCTTTCACTTCCCCGGAAAGGTGCCCGAACCCGGCCTTTCCAACATCACGGCGCTCCGGCACAAACCGGGCGCAACTCGGGCATAAAGCCCCCCAAATGACGCTCAACTGGTGCTCAAACAGCCCGCAAACCGGGCGCAACTCTCCCGCTTGACCACTTTTGACTGCTTTTGACTGCCGTTTGTCCCCCGCTTGACCGCCAGCAGGACGGCCAAAATCGCCGCCCGTGGCCATAATACCGACCCGACAAACCGCCAATCTGGCTGCCCGCCGCACACTGCACATCACATTCCGCCAAAACAAAAACGCCCGCCGGGAAATTCCCGACGGGCGCAATTCTGGTGTTGACTTGG
>CBIHMD010000642.1:0-2054 GCA_966210655.1 uncultured Thalassospira sp. | reverse complement strand
TCCCGCCAGAAGAGGCGGGAGCTTTGGTCTTGGCCGATTGATGATTCAGGCCGAAATCGAAAGACCGGATTTGGGACGCTGTTCCTTGTCTTCCGTATCCTGTCGATTTTCTTGCGGATAAGATTGAGCACGAGGCTGTTGGCTCTGCTGCGCCGCAAGGATTGCCTGACGCATTTCGTTTTCGCCTCTTTCGGCAAGAGTTGCCCATGAATCGCGAAGAGGAGTTAAAAGCTTGATAACATCAAGCGCTGCTTGCGGATCGTTATGACGATCAACATCCATTAACCGCAGCATGCAATGGGTATAAAGCCGTTCCAGATTGGTCGCGATTTCACCACCCTGATCCATATCAAGCGTATTGGAAAGGTGGGCAATCAGGTCAAGAGCACGACAATTGGCGTTGCAGCGGCTTTGGATATCCCGGGCATCAATTGCTCGGAGGGCCTCCTGCAAGCACGATAGCGTCTTCTCGTACAGCATGAAAACCATCTTGGCTGGCGAGGCTGTATTGACTTGCTGGTTTCTGTATATGTGTGCTGCATGCTCTTTCACGCTACACTCCTTGGTCTGCTAGGCGTCCTGTCAGTGTGCATGTATGAGTATTAAATGTTAATCACTATCTTTGCCAGCAGCCATCAATTCATCGAGAGAACTCTGGATATTTTTCATCCGGGCAAGGGCAGCTTCCATGGCAATGAAGCGATCCATAAGATTTTCGCGCTGCCTTACAAGGCGTTCGTCAATGCGGCTAACCTTGTCTTCATAGGATGCATTCTGCGTTTCTATGGACTCGATTTCCTGCGAAAGAGCGCCTTCATCCTTGTCAAGGAAGCTATCGAGTTCAAAATAAAACTGGGTGCCGAGACCGACACTGGTATTTACCGTTGCGTTTTCAACAGCAGTTCCATCGCCAGTGTAAATCAGGCGCAAACCATCTGCTGTGGTGATGCTGTTGCCCGAAACGGTGGCATTTTTTCCAGATGTGGTAACACCATCAATCGTAACGTCATAGGTCACGCTAGTAATGGTTCCACCAGCAGCATTGATCGTAAAATCATACTGACCGCCGCCTGTGTTGCCGTTAAAACCGGTCATGGTCAGGCTGGCGTTATCGGTTTTTGCCTGAAAATTGAAGAGCTCCATAACCTCGGTCGACTGATTAAGCAGCGCCTCATCAAGCTTGGCTTCATCAAGCTCCAGCGTCTTATTCAACAGCGGATCTTCCGATGTTCCATAAGGAACAAAGTCGATACCGATCTCGGCCAGAACCGAATAATCTGTCTCGCCCGCGCGATCGGTAACGTTTTTGGCAAACGAACCTGCAAGCTGCTGCAGGGACGATTCGATATTCTTTACCGCCGAGTTGCCAAGCAGAATGGCATCTTCGGATTTTTCACCGGTAATCGGGTCAACGAACGTCTTTTCGTTTACAAATGTCTGAACAGCGTTATAGGCCTCGACAAATCCGACAATGGCGGATTTGGCCTGATTAAGGTCCTGTTCGACTTCGATCTTGATCGTTGTGCCTGGTTCGGCGTCATAAAGGCTGATGCTCAGCCCGTCGACAAGATCGGAAATTTCGTTCGACGACCGAGAGACAGCAATGCCATCAAGGGTAAATTCGGCATTGTTACCCGGATCAATTTCATTTGCGCCAAGATCGGTCAGTACCGTGCCGCTGACATCGGTCAGTGTCATGCGGTTGTCTTCGCCTTCTGCGGTCGAGGTGAAGATCAGCGTAGACTGACCGTCGGCAACTTTGACAACCGATGCCTGAACGCCGGTATTCGACGTTACCGCGTTAATTTTATCGCGGATATCAAGCAGCGAATCATCGGCAGCAACCGTGATATCGGCATCCCCGGTTGCGGTTGAGATATTGAAAGTCCCTGCGCCAACAGGCGCATCGTCGGTCGGGTTCACGGCCTGGGTGTTGCTGGCGATCTTGTGCTTGGATGCGACCTGGCTGATCTCGAAGCTATAGGTACCGGCTGCGGCCGCATATTTGGCAGTTACACCCATCAATTGCCCGACAGGGGATGCGGTACCTGCAC
>CBIHMD010000641.1:0-2057 GCA_966210655.1 uncultured Thalassospira sp. | reverse complement strand
GTCAAAGCCCCTGCCCGTGATGATGCCAAAATACGGATAAAACAAAGCCAGCCTGCGGAAGGATCCGGGCTGGCTTTTATCGATGCGGGTTCTGCTGTCTGGATTCCCGCTTTCGCGGGAATGACGTGTTAGCAGATGACCCAGGTCCTAATCGTCGCGTTCATCGATCCATGCCATCTGGATGGCTTCGAGGATCTTCTCGTTTGATTTCGCGGGATCGTCGTCAAAGCCGTCAAGTTCACAGATCCATTTATGCAGATCGGTGTAACGCAAATTGACGTTATCCTTGTCGGGATGGGCTTCTTCAAGCTCGATCGCGATATCCTGAATATCTGTCCAGCGCATGGGCGTCCCCCTTTGGGCTTGGGCGGAAATCTTTGAGTTACTTGTCGACCATCATGTTGCGCGTGGCAGACGGCAGCATGACGCGCAGGCCGTCGAGCTCGTCACTCATGATGATCTGACAGCCAAGGCGCGAGGTCTCGGTCAGGCCGAATGCGAGGTCAAGCATGTCTTCCTCGTCTTCGCTTGGCTCGTCAAGTTTGTCAAACCAGCTATCGTCAACAACGACATGGCAGGTCGAGCAAGCGAGTGATCCTTCGCAGGCACCTTCAAGGTCGATGCCATTCTTGTGGGCAGCTTCCAGAACGGACAGACCGTCGGCAACGTCAAATTCCTTTTCGGTGCCGTCGGGTTCAACAAAAACGATCTTAGGCATCTGTGCCTTTCTCCTCGGTAATACTTTTTCGTTCGATCTCTGGTCCGACCTGACCTTGGCGGTTGCACGGGACAATCGCCGCAGTTGGCCGGTTTGTCAATTATGTCTGGTCCCTAATTAACCTGATCGACATTGCGACCGGCAAGGGCCTGACGGATACGGGCGTCCATACGGGCCTCGGCAAAGGGACGCGATGCGTCTTCCAATGCCTCGGCCTGTTCGTTGATAAGGTCGCGATCCTCGCCCGACATGGCGGCTTCGAGTTTGGCAATCGCGCCTGCGATATTGTCTTCGTCCTCGGATGTCAGAAGTGCTCTGTCGGCATTCATCGCGGCCTGTACGGCCAGAACATTGCGGCGTGCCTCCACCCGGGCTTCGGTCAGGAGGCGCATTTCCATATCCTCGCGGGCATGGACCATGCTTTCGCGCAGCATGTTGGCCATATCAAGCTCGTTAATGCCATAGGTCGGCTTGACGGCGACTTCCTGTTCGGTGCCCGTCGTTTCCTCGCGTGCCGATACGGTCAGAAGACCGTCGGCATCGACATTAAACGTCACCTTGATGCGTGCGGCACCAGCCGCCATTGACGGAATGCCGGTCAGGGCGAAGCGCGCCAGTGATCGGCACTGATCAACCATTTCGCGTTCGCCCTGCACCACATGGATCATCATGGCTGATTGGCCATCCTGATAGGTGGTGAATTCCTGTGCCTTGGCGACCGGGATCGGAGTATTGCGGTCAATGACCTTTTCGACAATCCCGCCCATGGTTTCAAGACCCAGCGACAGCGGCGTGACATCAAGCAGAAGGTTGTCAGAGCCACCCGTCAAAGCCTCTGCCTGCAGGGCAGCGCCAAGGGCGACGACCTCGTCCGGGTCGATATCGGAAAGCGGGTCCTGTTCAAACAGATCGGCAACCGCCTTACGCACGGCGGGCACGCGGGTCGAACCGCCGACCAGCACCACGCCCTTGACGTCGTCGGCCAGAATATCGGCGTCATCAAGGACCTGTTCGGTGATCGCAATCGTGCGCGATACCAGTTTGGCGATCATCGCATCGAACGCGGCACGGGTGACGGTGTGGGTGGTTTCCGCGCCACCGAGCGAGACGGTGATTTCGGTTTGGTCGCTATCGGTAAGCGCCTCTTTGACCTTGCGCGCGGTTTTAAGCAGACGTTTGGCATCCGACGCATCCAGATCATCTTTGGTGCCGCCACTTTTACGTTCCGCCAGCAGATGTTCGGCAATGGCGTGATCAAAATCATCGCCACCAAGGGCAGCATCGCCGCCGGTTGCCTTCACCTGGAAGACGCCCTTTTGCATTTTAAGCAGGGAAATAT
>CBIHMD010000640.1:0-2066 GCA_966210655.1 uncultured Thalassospira sp. | reverse complement strand
CCGATTATTTCGCCGAGGAAGTCCGCCGTCAGCTTGTCGACCGTTACGGCGAAAACATGCTGTATGACGGGGGGCTTTCGGTGCGTGCGACGGTCGATCCGCGCATGCAGACCATTGCCGATCAGGCGCTGGTCGAAGGGCTGGTCGAATATGATCGTCGTCATGGCTGGCGCGGTCCGATCACCAATATCGATCTGGCCGATGACTGGCAGCAGAAACTGCGCGAAGTCGAAACGCCAAACGATGTGCCGTGGGACAAGGCCGTTGTCCTGCGCGTGGGCGGTGATGAAGTCACGCTGGGCCTTCTGTCGGGCAAGCAGGGGCGTATTCCGCTGCGTTTCCTGACATGGGCACGCGCCTGGAAAGAAGGCCAGACGCTTGGTGCCGCCGTCAACAGCCCGTCCGATGTGCTGTCAGCCGGTGACGTGATCTATGTAAAGCATTTCACCGAACTTGATGGCGAGGAACTGCCGCCAAACACCTATGGCCTGCGCCAGATTCCCGAGGTCAATGGTGCCCTTGTCGCCATGGACCCGCATACCGGTCGAGTTCTCGCGATGTCGGGTGGTTTTTCGCATGATATGTCGAAATTCAACCGGGCAACACAGGCCCGCCGTCAGCCGGGTTCTGCCTTCAAGCCGTTTGTGTATCTCGCGGCCCTTGATCAGGGCTTTACCCCCTCGACCATGGTGCTTGATGCGCCGTTCGTGATCGATCAGGGGCCGGGACTTGGCAAATGGAAGCCGGGCAACTATAGCGGCAAATTCTATGGTCCTTCGACCATGCGTCTGGGTATCGAGCTTTCGCGTAACCTGATGACGGTGCGTCTTGCCCAGACCATCGGTATGGACAAGGTTGCCGATTATGCCGAACGTTTCGGGATCGTCGATGACCTGCCACAGGTTCTGTCGATGTCGCTTGGTGCGGCTGAAACCACGGCGATGCGCCTGACGGCGGCCTATGCCGAACTGGTTAATGGCGGCAAGAAAATCACCCCGACCCTGATTGACCGCATTCAGAACCGTCGCGGCGAAGTGATTTACCGTCGTGACGAACGCCAGTGTGCGGAATGTCAGGATGTCGAATTCCGTAATCAGATGCCCCCCGAATTGCCCGATAATCGCGAACAGCTTGCCGATCCGGCCAGTGCGTTCCAGATGGTATCGATGCTTGAAGGCGTGGTTGAACGCGGTACCGGGCGTAGCATTCGTGAACTCGGTTATCCGCTTGCGGGGAAAACCGGCACCACGAATGACAGCCGCGATGCGTGGTTTGTCGGCTTCTCGCCTGACTTGGCCGTCGGGGTTTATGTCGGCTTTGACGATAACCGCTCGCTTGGCGATCAGGAACAGGGTGCCAGTGCCGCCGCCCCGATCTTCAAGCAGTTCATGGGCGATGCGCTTAAAGGTACCAAAGCCGTACCGTTCAGAACCCCGCCCGGTATCCGTATGGTTCGCGTCGAAGCCCGTTCCGGCCTTCCGGCCCGTCCGGGTGATCAGAACGTGATCTGGGAAGCCTTTAAAGCCGGTACCATTCCGTCGTCAAATGACAATGTTATTGATGGTGGCGATGCCGGCTATAGCGGTGTCGGTGCCGAAGGCAATACCGGCGGGGTTTCAAGCCCGGGTGGTATTTACTGATCTTTGCCGCGCTTTTGCGTGGGGATGTTTACGGGGCCGGGTGCAAATCGCATCCGGCCTTTTTCATTTGAAAACGGGGCAGGGACGCGGGTGTCGTATTGCGCGCGCCTTTGTCATCAAATGTTGATAAAATCATCAAGTGACCGCAACCGTGCTGTCATGTGAATTTGCCATACTCTTCAAGGTGTTACTTCAAATTTTGAAGGGGTTCTTTCAATGTCTTTTCGTGTTTCCCGCCGAAAATTCCTGACCACGACCGCCACTGTAACGGCCACGGCCGGTGCGGCATCTGCCATGGGCGGCTTTTTCATGCCGTCAATTTCACGTGCGGCTGATCGTCCGCTGATTACCCATGGCGTGCAAAGTGGCGATGTCACCGCCAATTCCGCCTGCATCTGGGGGCGTGCGGATCGTGCGTCGCGCATG
>CBIHMD010000639.1:0-2072 GCA_966210655.1 uncultured Thalassospira sp. | reverse complement strand
GGTAACGTTTTCGGCTTCGTGCAGCAGGGCGGCACGTTCGGTATCGGCATCAAGAACCGTATCAAGCAGGGATCGCGACCCGGCGGGGGCTTCCTGCGATACAACGCCCATGCGGGTGCGGTTTGACAGCGATACATCGCCGCCATCCGATGCGATTTCGCCGGAAATCAGTTTCAACAGCGTGGATTTGCCAGCCCCGTTACGTCCGATCAGGCCCAGTTTGTACCCGTCGGGTACGGTCAGGGTCACGTGATCAAGGATCATACGGCCGCCAATGCGGTAGGTCAGGTCGGTAATTTGCAGCATTTCGGGTCCGCGTTCGGGAATCGTTTGAAAATCTGTGCTTTCAATAGGGCAGGGAGGGCCGTGACGCAAGGATTCTTGAAACTGTCATGAGCGCTTGATCACAGGGCCAGCCGGACAAAATGCGTGCGTGATGTGGCGGTAAGGCGCGCAGTTTCACGCGATTTGGCAGGTTTTGCGGACCATTCAACCGCTGATGCAGGTAACGCAGGTCTGAATTGCGCGGGCCGAACTATGTGTTGCGTTGCGATCCAAGGGCGTTTATATAGCGCCAACCTTAGGGTCTGCGGATGATAAGGAAGCTTTGTCGTCGGCTTTTTTTATCTTCCGCAGACCCTTCTTGGGGGTAACGAATTTTTTAAAAGTAGCTAGGTGAAACCAATGGCTGTCGAACGCACTCTTTCGATCATCAAGCCGGACGCAACGCGCCGCAACCTGACTGGCAAAATCAACGCCGTCATCGAAGATGCAGGCCTTCGCATCGTGGCACAGAAGCGTGTCGCTCTGACCCGCGCACAGGCTGAAGGCTTCTACGCTGTTCACAAGGAACGTTCGTTCTTTGGCGAACTGGTAGACTTCATGGTTTCCGGCCCGGTTGTTGTCCAGGCGCTGGAAGGCGAAAACGCTGTTGCCAAGTATCGTGAAGTAATGGGCGCCACCAACCCGGCCAATGCCGAGGAAGGCACCATTCGCAAACAGTTTGCAGAATCCATCGAAGCGAACTCGGTCCATGGTTCGGACTCGCTTGAAAATGCTGCAATCGAGATTTCCTATTTCTTCGCCCAGACCGACATTGTTGGCTAAGGCTGTTGCTTTCGGCATTGCCGGGGGCGATACGAAATACGGTTTCCGGTTCGCCGGATAAAGAACGCCCCGCACATGCGGGGCGTTTTTTTTATGCCTGAAATATGCAGATGATCAGAGCAGAAATGCCACCATCAGGATCAGAAGGACGACAATCGAAATGATGTTCCAGATGATGAATTTAACAAAACCGTGCCAGCCATTTTCATGGGCCTGGACCAGTTCGACATCATAGTCGCTTCCTTGCATGTTCTTTTCCTCCCTGACTTGTTACAGGTGTGGCGTGACCCTTTGCGGGAAATGCCAATCGCATTCTAACACATTTCAGGGGTGAATTTGGATTGGGAAAATAACGTATAAGGTTTGCTTGGGGCCAAGAAAAAAGCTGCCGGTTTCGGCAGCTTTGCATTTTTTCCGCGATCAGGCCGATCAGAGCAGGAAAATCGCCATCAGGATCAGCACACCGATCACTGAAAGGGTGCCCCACTTCATGAAGACGGTATAGCCGTTATAGATATCGACGTGGGTGTTGGTCAGTTCGTAGTCTTTACCCTGCAAATCAGCCTCCTGCTTTTGGAATTTCTCCAGTGTATAGCCGTGAAGTTGTTGCAATGCAAGACGCAGATTAACCGGTGATATCATCCCTTTGGCGAATCATTCCGGTGTGGTTGCCGCATCGCCCTCGCAGCCATAGGGCAGGAAAGTCCCCGATATGCCGCCGCTCATGACGCGCAGCGAGACGGCATCGGCATATTGAAGTTGTGATGCAGTTTCAGGGCAGGCATAGGCCCGCCCGCGACATCCACCCGCGATATAGTTTTCTTCGGCGTCAAGGAAGTCCTGACCGACTTCATCGGCGGGGATGTATTGCAGAACTTCGGCGCGGATATCCTGATACATGGCACATTTTTTCTCGCGCCAGTTCGAGGGGGCGGGCGGGGCTTCGTTTGCATGCGGCATTGCGG
>CBIHMD010000638.1:0-2073 GCA_966210655.1 uncultured Thalassospira sp. | reverse complement strand
ATCGCCTACTGTCGGCGTGCCCTCGGTCAAAGTACCGGTTTTATCGAAAACCACGGTGTCGACGTTATGGGCCTGCTCCAGTGCGTCAAAGTTGCGGATCAGAATACCGCTTTTGGCAGCGGCCCCCGTCCCGGCCACCAGCGCGGTTGGTGTTGCAAGCCCCAATGCGCAGGGGCACGCAATAACCAGAACCGAAACAGCCGCTACAATCGATGCTTCAATACCTGCACCGAAAAACAGCCACCCGCCAAAGGTAACCAGGGCAATCACGATAACCACCGGCACAAATATCCCGGAAACCTTGTCGACCAGTTTCTGAACCGGTGCCTTTCCGGTTTGCGCCTGTTCAACGAGCCGTATGATCCGTGACAGGGTTGTATCTTCGCCAATTGCCGTCACTTCGATATCAAGCCGTCCGGTACCATTGACCGCACCGCCGACAACCGTATCGCCGGGCACGCGTGCCACGGGGCGCGTTTCACCCGTGATCAGGCTTTCATCCAGCTCACTTTCACCGGCTGAAACCTTGCCATCGACGGGGACCCGTTCGCCGGGCAACACCCGGACGATATCCCCGATAACAAGCTCGGCAATATCGATTTCAATTTCGCCCTTGGCCTGATCAAGCTTGCGGGCCCTGCGCGGACGCAATGCCATCAGTTCACGTATGGCAGCCGAGGCACCCCGTCTGGCGCGCTCTTCCATGATCTTACCGGCAAGGATCAGGGTGATGATCGCCGCCGATGCTTCGAAATAAAGATGCGTCTGCCCGTCATGACCGGCCACCAGCATGTTATACAGGCTAAGGAAATAGGCGGCAGATGTACCAAGTGCGACCAGTACGTCCATATTGGCGCTGCCATTGCACAACGCCATCCATGCACCGCGATAGAACCGCCACCCGATCACGAACTGCACCGGCGTTGCAAGGGCCAGTTCGACCCAAGGGTTCAAATGAAAATCGACACCCAGATACATCCAGATCATCTGGGCCACGAGTGGCGCGGTCAGGACGATTGACGCCCCTAACCACAGAAGCGATTTATCGAAACCGGTTGTATCGGAATCCTGCTGCCCGTCGGTTGGGGCGGACTTGTTGCGTGAAACCGCGTGATAGCCAGCCTTTTCAACCGCGGCAATGACATCCGCATCCCCCACCTGCCCGGGCAAGGCACGGATATCGGCACGTTCCAGTGCGAAATTGACGCTGGCTTCGGTAACGCCGGGCAGTTTGCCCAATGCCTTTTCCACACGAAGCGCGCAGTTGGCACAGGTCATGCCATCAATATCAAAGGACCGGCTTTCATCCGCCACGGTATATCCTGCGGAACGAATGGTGTCGGCCAGTTTCCCCACAGATGTCTGATCACGATCAAAGGTGATGTGTGCAGAATTCAGCGCAAGGTTCACCTCGGACGATACACCGGGCAATTTACCCAGCGCCTTCTCAATTCGTCCGGCACAGGATGCGCAGCTCATGCCATTGATTTGCAGGGTTACTTCGTCTTGCAGCCCCTTGCCCGCGGTTTTCACCAAACCGGGGGCACCGTTGCCGACATTATCGGGGATACCGGCTTCTGATCGCCTATCCATTCTGGTCACCATTTCATGGTCAATAACTTGATATGAGTGACCATAGAGCTTCCAGCAACTGGAAGGTCAAGGATAAAACGATCACATGAATTTTGCGTTCCGGATTAACGATCAAAGAGCTGATAAAAAAGAAAAACCCCGGGAGATGCCCGGGTTTTTGCACAAATGATTTCGCGTTCTCAGGCGTGCGGGTTCGGCTCCCCAACGGCACGGAACTGGATATAGTTCGGCAGGCCCATCATATCGATCAGGCGGATTTGCTGCTCAAGCCAGTATGCGTGATCCTCTTCGCTGTCATCAAGCAGCGTGGTCAGCATATTGCGCGTCTGGTAATCTTCTTCCTTCTCGGCAAGTTTGATCGCCTTTTTCAGAAGATCGATCACATGATTTTCGTGCTCAAGATCGTTTTTCATCATCTCGGGCACAGTTTTGCCGATCTTGATCGGGCTGCGCGACGCGGTATCGGGCACGCCTTCAAGG
>CBIHMD010000637.1:0-2082 GCA_966210655.1 uncultured Thalassospira sp. | reverse complement strand
CTGCGGTCGGAGCAAGAGTTGCCCAGATGCCGACCTGATCGGGGTTATAGGCACGCGATCCCAGTTCCATAACAGAACGGGTATAAATTTCGGTCAGCACCGATGCATCGGTTGCGCGATACGGGCGGATGGTGATCACGTTTGTGAACCCCATGCCGCGTCAAAGAACCGGACTTCAAGTTCGGTTGCCTTGCGGAAACATGAAAGACAGTTTGCGCGGGCCGTGTCATCCAGTGTTGGTCCGGTTTTATCGAGCTGATCATTGAGGAAGGCGACGACGCTTTCGAAATAGTCCCCGATATGCAGATCAAGCCATTCGGCGTACCAGAATTCTTTAGGGTGGCTTTCTATTTCATTGTGAACCCGGTCCGCCCAGCCAAGATAGGTGCCTTCGGCCACAGCGAGAACCGCCAGCATGCTTGCGTAGTCGTTGCTTTCCATGGCGGTGCGCATCAGGTCCTTGAAGTCCGCGGTGACGTCCCAATCCGGCATTTCGCGGCGTTCCTGTTCGGTGACGCCAAGCGCATCAAGCGATCGTTCGAAATAGGTATTTTCCGGACCGGTCAGAAGGGCGAGAAACTGGCAGGCCGGAATACGGTCCGGCAGCGTTGGGGCGCGTGATACGGCACCGGCCAGAAGGGCGACAAACCGATCAATAAAGCGGTGATCCTGAATCAGATAGTTTTTGAGATTGCGGTCGGGAACTGCGGCCTTGCCCCAGGCATCGGTGAAGGGATGATGGGTGACCATGTGCCAGTCATCGGCAACACACGCCTTTAGCCATTGGGAAAAAGTACCGCCCGGATTTTGATCGTGCCAGATCGGCCAATCGGCAATGGATACGGAAGAGTTTGTCATAGAGAGCCCTTCATTCTTCAAGTCGTGCAACGACGTAACATGCGCTTTGACCGCTCGCAAGTTGCTGACTGTCGAGGTGCGGTTTTACCCGCTTTGCTGCATTCCGGGCATTCGGAACTTCCGTGTTGATACAAAATCCGCCCAATAGTCGGTTTTATGATATCAGGGAGTTGCCAGTTGGCGGATATAATGGCATCCGTAAACCTGATATCCCGCTTGATACGTTTTAAGCGCATAAGCGGTCCTTGTGACCCGAGAAAACGGACCTGCCAAGATGAAACGCCTGAATGATGAACTGACCGTCTCGCCGCAGATGCCCCTTGATGCCGTTAATGACATCGCCGGGGCTGGTTTCAAAACCATTGTCTGCAATCGACCCGATAACGAAGACCCCGGTCAGCCGTCATTTGCCGAAGTCGAGGCAAAGGCGAAAAGCCTTGGCCTTGCAACTGTGTTTCTGCCGGTTGCAAGCGGCAATGTGTCGGATGCCGATGCGGATGCATTTGCCAGGGTTCTGAGCGAAGCAGAAAAGCCTGTTTTTGCCTATTGCCGTACCGGCACGCGTTGCACGATCCTTTGGTCGCTTGCCAGTGCGGGCAATATGTCGGTCGAAGATATCGTCAAGGCGGCAGCAGGTGCCGGTTACGACATGTCGCCTTTGGCTCCCCGGATTATCGCGCGCAGCTAACCTGACGAAAATGCACTTCCGGTTTCATCTGTTTCATGGCGAAATGGGTGAAACCGGCCCAAATACAATTCATGGGCCAGTATTTGTTATTTCGGGTGTCTTTTGACCAAACTTGACCTTCGTATCGCAACAGACGGGGATATCGATGCCCTGTGTGTGATCGAAACCGCTTCATTTGATATCGACCGCCTGTCGCGCCGTGCGTTCAAACGTTTTATCGGCAGCGAAACCGCGCGCTTGTGTGTTGCTGTTTCAGATGAGGTCATTGTCGGTTATGCGCTGGTGATTTTCCGGCGCAATGTTGCGATGGCGCGTCTGTATTCCATGGCCGTTTCGCACGATCACCGCAGGCAGGCGATTGGCCGGGCGCTTTTGACCCGGGCCGAGGAACTCAGCCTTGATTTCGGTGCGCCGATCCTGCGGCTTGAAGTCAATCTGCAAAATGAAACGGCGATTGGTCTTTTCAAATCGGCGGGTTACCGCGAATTTGCCCTGTATCCGGATTACTATCCCGATCATTCCGATGCGTTGCGCAT
>CBIHMD010000636.1:0-2083 GCA_966210655.1 uncultured Thalassospira sp. | reverse complement strand
CTTGGCCGTTTGAACCTCGTAAAGAACGCCATGACCCTGATCGACGCCGAAACCGCCGACAGCCTTTACGCCCAGATGGGCCCGGGCCTTGAAATGTCCGGCGGATCTGCTGGCAACACCATGGCAGGCATTGCCGCCCTTGGTGGTAAGGGTGCCTATATTGGCAAGGTGCGGAACGACCAGCTTGGCGAGGTTTTCAGCCACGATATCCGGGCCATAGGGGTTTCCTTTAACTCGACCCCCACAACAACCGGCTCACCGACGGCACGTTGCCTGATCTTTGTCACCCCGGACGGGCACCGCACCATGAACACTTTCCTTGGTGCATGCACGGAACTTGGTCCGGATGATATCGATGCCGAACTGATCGCATCGGCCAAGATTATATATATGGAAGGCTATCTTTGGGATCGTCCGGAAGCCAAGGAAGCCTTTATCAAGGCGGCCAAGATTGCCCATGAAGCTGGCCGTCAGGTTTCAATCAGCCTGTCTGATTCCTTCTGCGTTGATCGCCATCGCGAATCATTCCGCGAGCTGGTTCACAATCATATCGATGTACTGTTTGCCAACGAAGACGAGATCAAATCGCTTTACGAAGTCGATACCTTTGAAGAAGCTCTCGCCGAAGTTCGCACCCATTGCAAGGTCGCAGCCCTGACCCGCAGCGAAAAAGGCTCCGTCATCGTCTCGGGGAACCAAGTCATCGAAGTCGATGCCGAACCGGTTGCCCATGTGGTCGACACCACTGGCGCAGGTGACCTTTTTGCATCGGGCTTCCTTTATGGATACACCCGTGGTGATGATCTCGCGACCTGTGGTCGCCTTGGCTCGATCTGCGCTGCCGAGGTAATTTCACACATGGGCGCCCGTCCGGATACGGACCTTAAGGAACTGGTCGCGAAGACTCTTTGATCGCTAACCAGCCTGACGCGATAAAATTCACGGGACGGCAACATTTGTTTGCCGCCCCGTGAATTTTGTATCAATTGCCGGTATTCTGCGGTTTTGCAATGCACACAAAGATTGACTTTCTCCAGTTAATGGCGCAAGAACCCGGCATTGCATAAAAATCAACCCCGCATGTCATGCACGAGGCTGGTCTTTCGCCTCGACATTGGCTATGACAGGGCGGCTTTCGAGCCAGGCTGCAATTTGTCTTTTGGGCCAGTAAACATTCAGCATGTGCTACACGACGCAAATTGCGCGGGTTTGACCTTGCCGACCGAACGACATCGGTCTTAGGCGGCTGAATATCTACTGGCCTTGAAACTTTTACTGACCGATGCGCAAGGGGCATATCCCGGCGCGCGGCATTTTTATTCTGGAGTCCGCGCCAATGAACTTGCGCAATATCGCCATTATCGCCCACGTCGACCATGGCAAAACCACCCTTGTTGACGCGATGTTCCGTCAGTCGGGTGTTTATCGTGACAACCAGCGTGTTGATGAACGCGCAATGGACAGTAACGACCTGGAACGTGAACGCGGCATTACCATTATGGCAAAACCGACTGCCATTCAGTGGGGCGACACCCGCATTAACATCGTCGACACCCCGGGCCACGCCGATTTCGGCGGTGAAGTCGAACGTATTTTGTCGATGGTTGACGGCGTTGTTCTGCTGGTTGACTCGGCCGAAGGCCCGATGCCGCAGACCAAGTTCGTTCTTGGCAAGGCTCTTAAGCTCGGTCTGAAGCCGATTGTGATCATTAACAAGATCGACCGTCCGGACCAACGCGCCGAAGAAGTCCTTGACGAAATCTTCGATCTGTTCGTTTCGCTTGAAGCCAATGATGAACAGCTCGACTTCCCGACCCTTTATGCATCTGGCCGAGACGGCTGGGCTGCCGAAGCCCCGGAAGGCCCGAAAGAAAACCTGACACCGCTGATGAACCTGGTACTGAACTATGTTCCGGCACCGAAGGCAGAAGTTGACGCGCCGTTCGCAATGATTGCGACCATGCTTCATGCTGACAACTTCCTTGGTCGTATCCTGACCGGTCGTGTCGCACAGGGCCGCGCAAAACTTAACATGCCGGTCAAGGTCCTGCGTGGTGACGGCACTGTTGAAACCGGTCGTCTG
>CBIHMD010000635.1:0-2098 GCA_966210655.1 uncultured Thalassospira sp. | reverse complement strand
GCCTTCAACAACGAAATCAACGCGCATGGAAGCGCTTTCCTCTGTAAGGGCGGCAGCGCCGCCTCGGACGTACCGGGCAGGATGGTGGCGGAGGTAAAGGCCGAGAGCAGCAACGCAAAAAGCAAGGTTTGCATTCCGTTCGGGGTTACAGGGCAAAGATCAGGATTTGATGGTGAATTTCTGAATATTTACCGGCTCGGCAAGAACTTCTTCGCCGCCCTCGGCAAATGCGCGCAGATAGGGTGTCTCGAAATGCAGAGCCAGATCTTCGTCAGAACGCCAGTTCTCATACGCCATCCAGATAGCCGGATCCTCGTTGGATTGGTGGATGTCGTAGCTGATGCAGCCTTCTTCGGCGCGCGACGGATCGACAAGGCCCAGAAGACGTTTACCAAGTTCGGCTTCTTTGCCCGGTTTGGCGCGCGCAATGGCAAGAACGGTAAGTTGTTGGGGCATGGATGTTTCCTGCTTGATTTCTGTTGTGATTTGAATGGTTCGGATCATCGGGGCAGGGGCCGGATCGGGCAACAGTTAAATGGCCTTCAAAAATAAAAGCCCGGTGCGGGGAGAGCACCGGGCTTGGCTTCGGCAGTTGGATCGGGGGAGGTCCCTGCCGAAGAGGGGCAGGTTTTCGATCAGACGATGTGCGAGGTTACGTCGACATTGCCGCGGACCGAATTGGAGTAGGGGCAGATTTTGTGAGCTTCTTCGACCAGCTTTTCAGCATCGGCTTTATCAAGGCCCGGCAGCGAAACATGCAGGTCAACTGCAAGGCCAAAACCACCAGCCGCACGCGGGCCGATGCCGACAACGGCCTTGACCGAAACATCAGACGGAACTTTCGGGCCGCCCTGGGAGGATACGAATTTCATCGCGCCGATGAAGCAGGCTGAGTAACCCATTGCGAAAAGCTGTTCGGGGTTGTTGCCTTCGCCACCTGGACCGCCGAGTTCTTTCGGCGTGGTCAGTTTGACATCGAGGCTGCCGTCTTCTGTTTTCGCACGGCCGTCACGGCCACCGGTTGCACTTGCTGTTGCGCGGTATTTGACATCTACAGACATGGTTTTCTTCCTTTGTTTGAAAGTGATGGTTCGAAGGTTTCGATAACCCGGCTGATCAGGGCGTTGGTTCGGTTGGTGCCCCAAGTGATATGTCGCCGGGTGGGTGGGGCGCAACCGCGCCCCCGAAAGAAGTTGCAGAAAGTTCAGGTTATTCGCCGTAGAAGGCGTTCTTCAGGAACTGGCTGGCCTGGGCGGTTGCGGCCTTGGCAGCCGAGGTATCGGCAACGGCATTGAGCATGACGAAATCATGGATCGTACCGTTATAGCGAACCGTGGTAACATCCACCCCGGCCTGGCTGAGTTTGCGGGCATATGCTTCGCCCTCGTCACGCAGCACGTCGTTTTCATCGGTGATGATCAGGGCAGGTGCCTGTCCGGCCAGCAATTCCTGTGGCGCGTGGATCGGCGTTACTTTCGGATCGGTACGGTCGGTTCCTTCCGGCAGGTACTGGTTCCAGAACCATTCCATTGCCGCCTTGGTCAACCACGGGCCATTGGCAAATTCGGTATAGGATCCGTTGTCAAAATTCGCATCGGTCACCGGGTAGAACAGGACCTGTGCGATGATTTCCGGTCCTTTGCGCTGCTCGGCCAACAAGGAAACAACCGCAGTCATGTTCCCGCCGACACTGTCCCCGGCAATCGCCAGTCGGGTCGGGTCGACGTTAAGCTGCTCACTGTGATCGGCGACATATTTGGTGACGGCATAATCCTGTTCGATTGCGATCGGATATTTGGCTTCGGGTGAACGTTCATAATCAACAAAGACGACGGCGGCATTTGCCTGCACGGCGATTTCGCGGATCAGGCGATCATGGGTTTCCTTATCGCCCAGGACCCAGCCACCACCGTGGAAGTAGACGACAACCGGCAGGCGGTCGGTGTTGCCTTCGGGGCGGACAATCCGGACCCGGGTTTCGCCCGTCGGGCCGACCGGGAAGACGGTATCGGTAACGTCGGCGGCGCGTTTCGCAATCGGGCCTGACTGTGCGCCAGCCAGAACGTTGCGGGCATCCGTCGGGCTGAGCGTGTAGATC
>CBIHMD010000634.1:0-2105 GCA_966210655.1 uncultured Thalassospira sp. | reverse complement strand
TTCTGATCCTGATCCTGGGTGTCGGGTCGGTGATTTTGTGGGCGGCAACCGCGCGTATCAACTCGGCCGCGACGGCAAGCGGCGTGGTGGCACCGTTTTCGGGCCGCCAGAGTGTTCAGCATCTTGAAGGCGGGATCATTCGCGAGATTCTGGTGCGCAATGGTGCGCGCGTGCAGGGCGGGGATGTTCTGATCCGGCTGGACGATACGCGTGCGCGGGCCAGTTATGACCTGCTTAACAACCGGTATCTCAATGCGCTGGCGACACAGGCGCGCCTGATCGCCGAGCGTGGCGACAAGGACAGAATTCAGTTTCCCGCCCCGCTTTATGATCCGAAATATGCCGGAATTGTTGAATCGCAGGAAACCCTGTTTCAAAGCCGGATGAACGCGTTTCGTGGTGAACTTGACCTTTATGACGAACGGATCAAGGAACTGCGCCGCGAGATTATTGGCACGCGCGAACAGAAAACCGCAGCCGAACAGCAGGTTGGCATCGTCAAGGAAGAGCTGGCCATGGTCAAACCGATGGTCGATCTTGGCTATGCCCGCCGGACAAGGTTGCTACAGCTTGAAAGCCGTCTGGTTGAAATTCTGGGTAATATCGGGCGGTTTTCAGCCGACATTGCGCGCATCGAACAGCAAATCCAGCAGGTCAAATCCAGTCAGGCGCAGCTGACGCGGGACAATCTGCAAACCATCAATACCGAGCTTCGCGATATCCAGGGCGAGATTTCCGACCTGAACGAACGGTTACGGTCGGCTGAGGATATTCTGGTGCGGTCCGACATCAAGGCCCCGCGTTCCGGCACGGTCACCAATTTGCAGTTTTCGACCGTTGGCGGGGTGATCCCGCCCGGTGCGCAAGTCCTTGAAATCGTGCCACAAGATGACAAGCTTGTGATCGAGGCACGGGTATCCCCGAACGATATTGACGTCGTGCATGAGGGGCTTGAGGTTAATATCCGGGTGACGGCGTTCAGCCAGCGCTGGTTTGCGCCGGTAAAGGGCATTGTGTCCGATGTGTCGCCGGACCGTCTGACCGATCCGGAAGGCCGCCCGTATTTTCAGGCGATGATCGAAATCGATTCGGAAAGTCTTGCCGAACATGAAGGCATGATTTTATCGCCGGGAATGGCCGCACAGCTTGAAATCGTGACCGGTGCCAGAACGATTCTCGCCTATCTGTTTGCCCCGATCACCGACAGTTTTGATCGCGCATTCCGCGAACAATAGGCACTGGCGCCCGATTCGGGGTGCCTATATCCACCCTATACAACCTGACAGATTCTGTCAGAGGCGAATTTCGCCTTCCAAATCCCCGTAAAACATGAAAAAAATGTGATTTACCGATTCAGGTGCGTATCCGTCGTTGATGGGCTCTTGATTGGGGTCTATACTAGTGTATATGGATGGCCGGTTGCCTTCCATGAAAATGGATTGAAAAATTAGTCCCAAGTAGGGAGCAAAGCCTTGGCCTCGCCCGCCAATCAAGACGATGGCACCGGTTTAACCGATGCCGATATCGAACAGGTACTGGATGACCGCGCAGAGGATAGCTCTGCTGCGGATAATTCCGATTCCGGTTCGTCGGGCGAGACAGGTTCACAATCCCCTGCAACGCAGGTCTTCACCAATATCCAGAACGTCATTGGCACGTCGTATAACGACATCCTGATCGGGGATGCGGGCGACAACACGCTGGTTGGTGGCGCAGGGAACGATATCCTGGTACCGGGCGAGGGTCAGGATGAAGTTACTGGTGGCGAAGGCCGCGACACATTCGTTTTGCAGGCCGGGTTTGGTCAGGCGACCATTACCGATTTCACCCTTGGCGAAGATTATCTGGCACTTGATGATCTTGGCATTGAAAGTGCGGCCGATCTGGTTTCGCGGGCTTTTGATGATGGCCAGGGCAATGTCGTTATTACTTTTGCGACCGGCGATCAGCTTACGCTTAAGGGCGTTACCATCGCCCAGCTTTCCGAGATTACCCTTGTTGATGCGCCGAAACTGACGGATGTCGCGCTGGACAGCTCCGGCGATCCGTCGTCGGGCGATGCAACCGTCATTGACGGAACGTCAGGTGATGACGTGATCCAGGGC
>CBIHMD010000633.1:0-2109 GCA_966210655.1 uncultured Thalassospira sp. | reverse complement strand
TGCCTATATGCCGCTGGCCGAAGCAACGACGCTGAACTTCACCGTCCCGCTGTTTGGAACAATCCTTGCCGCAATCTTTTTGGGTGAAACAGTCCGAAAATACCGCATTGTTGCCCTTCTTACCGGTTTTATCGGTGTCATCATCATCATCCGCCCCGGCAGCGAAACAATGCAACTGGCAAGCCTTCTGCCAATTGCAGCAGCTCTTTGCATGGCAAGTGCCGGACTAACCATCAAATCCCTGTCCAGAACGGAAAACAGCACCACCATCGTGCTTTACATGATGCTGCTGACCACGCCGCTAACACTGGTGCCCGCCCTTTTCGTCTGGCAAACCCCAAGCCTGCAGGCATTGGGTTTGATGGCACTCGGTGCCTTTATCGCCAACATCACCCAGATATGTAATACCAATGCTTTTCGCATCTACGATTACAGCTTCGTTGTCGGCTTCAACTATCTGCGCCTGCCATTTGTTGTCGCCATCGCATTGGTCATGTTCGGTGAGGTTCCTGAAATCTGGCTGTTGCCCGGTGCGGGTTTGATCATCGGGTCGGCACTATTCATTGCGCGGCGCGAAGCCAAACTTGCCAAAGAAGCCAAACGGATCAATCGCGGCCCCTCGCCCGCGGCAAGTGACCTTGACCCGCCCCCTGCGCGCGACAATCACTGACAGACCGTTCAAAGGAACAAGGTCCGCATGAAAAACTGGTTCAAAAGTCAGTCCGCACCGGTTCAGGCCAGTTTTTATGCCCTTTCTGCGGCCATCCTTGCCGCCTGCTTCACCTTGACCATCCGCTTTGCCACGGCTGAAATTCATCCCTATCAGGCGGTATTCCTTCGCTTCCTGTTTGGCCTGATGATGATTGTCCCCGTCGTGATATATCGAGGCCTTGGTGAACTGCGCACGAAACGCCTGTCGCTTCTGGGATTGCGCGGCGTATTGTCGGCGGCCGAAATGTGCCTGTGGTTTATGGCTGTTCTTTATCTGCCATTGGCCGAGGCCACCACGCTGAACTTCACCGTGCCGCTGTTTGGTACCATTCTGGCGGCCCTGATTTTGCACGAGACTGTACGCATTCATCGCTGGCTGGCTGTTTTTGTCGGGTTTGTCGGTGTCGGACTGATCATCCAGCCGGGAACGGCTGCCATGCAACAGGCCAGTCTTCTGCCGATTGCCGCAGCCATCTGCATGGCAAGTGCCGGGCTGATCACCAAACGGCTGGTCGCGACCGAAAGCACAACCGCCCTTCTGTTTTATCTGATGCTGATAACAACGCCGGTTTCCCTGATCCCTGCCCTGTTTGTCTGGCAAGCGCCAAGCTGGCCGGTACTGGGCCTAATGGCGCTTGCCGCACTCATGATGAACATCATGCAGGTTTGCAATGTCAAAGCCCTGCAACTGGCTGATTACAGTTTCTTTGTCGGCTTTTCCTATCTGCGCCTGCCGATCATTGCCATTCTGGCCCTGATCCTGTTTGGCGAAATTCCCGATATCTGGATATTGCCGGGCGGTGCACTGATCATCGCAGCCGCGGTATATGTCGCCCTGCGGGAACGGAAAATCGGCAAATCCGTCACACCAACCATCCCCGATATCTCTGCACAAGATCCGGTTGCCGCAACACCGGAAGGCCACCATTCCGGCCCCTGACACAACAGAGTCAAATGACCTTGCCCGATAAACAAATAATTTGGTATAGAATTACCTATTATTTTTCACCGGACTGAATACAGGGAATTTGAAGCTATGCAGGTCAAGGGATCCATAACCATTGTCACCGGGGCTGCGTCCGGTCTTGGGGCTGCCACTGCACGCGTTCTTGCCAGCGCCGGGGCAAAGATTGCGGCCTTTGATCTGAACGAGGCCGGGGCCAAAGCCACAGCAGCCGAACTGGGAGGTGTTGGGTACGGCGTTGACGTCTCAAACGCCAAAAGTGTCGAGGATGCGGTTTCGGATGTCATCGAAACACAAGGCATTCCATCCATTCTGGTAAATTGTGCAGGTATCCTGCAAGGAGAACGCATTGTCGGACGCGAAGGCCCGGCCGACCTCGATGCCTTTGCACGCGTGATCAATGTCAACCTGATCGGCACATTCAATATGATGCG
>CBIHMD010000632.1:0-2114 GCA_966210655.1 uncultured Thalassospira sp. | reverse complement strand
GTTCAGGTGATAATGGACAGGGGTTTCGCATCCTTGGGTGCGGTCCCATATCAAACATGTGGCCATATGGCCGATAAGCGCAGATTAAACGTTGAGATCGGTATCGTTTACCGGCTAACATGGCGATAAAAGATAACGTCAAACGTAATTGGGGTTTGTATGAGCAAATCGAATAGCGGGGACTCCAAGAACACTCTGTATTGTTCTTTCTGTGGAAAGAGCCAGCATGAGGTTCGCAAGCTCATCGCCGGTCCAACCGTGTTCATCTGTGATGAATGCGTAGAGCTTTGCATGGACATCATCCGCGAAGAGCACAAAACCCATCTCGTCAAATCGGCTGACGGGGTGCCTTCTCCGCAAGAGATTTGCAAGGTTCTTGACGATTATGTGATCGGTCAGGGCCATGCGAAGAAAGTTCTCTCTGTCGCGGTTCACAACCACTACAAACGCCTGCATCACGCCAGCAAAAACGAGGATATCGAACTTGCCAAGTCGAACATCATGCTGGTCGGTCCGACCGGTTGTGGCAAGACGCTTCTGGCGCAGACGCTTGCGCGCATCCTTGATGTGCCTTTCACCATGGCAGACGCCACGACCCTTACCGAAGCAGGTTATGTCGGTGAGGACGTCGAAAACATCATTCTGAAGCTGCTTCAGGCGGCTGATTACAATGTTGAACGTGCGCAGCGCGGCATCGTCTATATTGACGAGGTCGACAAAATTTCGCGCAAGTCCGACAACCCGTCGATCACGCGTGACGTGTCGGGTGAGGGTGTGCAGCAGGCCCTTCTGAAGATCATGGAAGGCACGGTTGCATCGGTTCCGCCGCAGGGCGGTCGTAAACATCCGCAGCAGGAATTCCTGCAGGTCGACACCACCAATATCCTGTTCATCGTTGGCGGTGCCTTCGCTGGGCTGGACAAGGTGATTTCGCAGCGTGGCAAGGGCAGTGCGATCGGTTTCGGCGCAGATGTCCGTAGCCCTGAAGATCGTCGCACAGGCGATGTCCTGCGCGAAGTTGAACCCGAAGACCTGCTGAAATTCGGTCTTATCCCGGAATTCATCGGTCGTCTGCCGGTTCTGGCAACGCTTGAAGACCTCGACGAGGATGCGCTGGTCAAGATTCTGACCGAACCGAAAAACGCGCTTATCAAGCAGTATCAGCGTCTGTTCGATATGGAAGACGTGAAACTGACCTTCCAGCCTGATGCGCTAGTGGGAATCGCCAAAAAGGCGATTGAGCGTAAAACCGGTGCGCGTGGCCTGCGCTCGATCATGGAGGGCATTCTGCTTGATACCATGTTCGATCTGCCGACCCTTGAAAGCGTTGAGGAAATCGTGATCAACCGTGACGTCGTCGAAGGAAAGGCAAAACCATTGCTGATCCATGCCGAACGACGTGAAGGTGTCGAACACAGTGCCTGACTTCTGATCCCGCACCGGCATCCTATTGCGGTGCGGGAATTTCAGATTATCTTTTGAATGTTCGCGTTACTGGCGGGGCCTATGGCAGGACCCCAGCAACGTTTTGGCTCAGAATAGGGAATAGAACATAATGGTCGATTTGGCGCGTGGCGAAATATATCCGGTACTGCCGTTGCGCGACATCGTAGTGTTTCCGCACATGATTGTTCCGCTGTTTGTCGGACGTGAAAAATCAGTGCGCGCACTTGAAGATGTTATGCGCGAAGACAAGCAGATTCTGCTTGTTACCCAAAAAGATGCGGGTCTTGATGACCCGTCTGTAGGCGATCTGTATGAAATCGGGACTGTCGCAACTGTCTTGCAGCTTCTGAAGTTGCCGGACGGGACGGTCAAGGTGCTTGTCGAAGGTGGCAAGCGCGCGGAGATTTCCGGTTTCGTCGACAATCCCGAATTTTTCCAGGCTTATGCCACTGTTCGCGAGGAAGCGGACGAGGATGACAGCGAGCTTGAAGCGCTTGCGCGTTCCGTCGTGACCCAGTTCGAACAATATATCAAGCTGAACAAGAAGATACCGCCGGAAGTTCTGGTATCGGTTAATCAGATCGAAGAACCCGCGAAGCTTGCCGATACGGTGGCGTCGCATCTGTCGCTCAAGATTTCCGAAAAACAGGAACTTCTGGAAACCACCC
>CBIHMD010000631.1:0-2122 GCA_966210655.1 uncultured Thalassospira sp. | reverse complement strand
CCGGCAGCAAAGCGTAATATCCGTTTTGGCTGGTCAGGCGATACCGCCGGGCAGGGCTGGGGCATTGACGAGGATCGCGGTGGGATGAAAACCTATGCCACGATCACAAAACATAACCCGGACTTCTTCATTCATTCCGGCGATACCATCTATGCCGATGGCCCGTTTGCCGCAGAGGCAAAAATGCCCGATGGCGACATATGGAAAAACATCACGACCGAGGATACCGGCAAGGTCGCCGAAACCATTGCCGAGTTTCGCGGCAATTATAAATACAACATGCTTGATAAAAACGTCCGCGAATTCAATCGTCTGATCCCGGTCTATTACCAGTGGGACGACCACGAAGTGACCAATAACTGGTATCCGGGTGAAATGCTGACCGGGGATGACCGTTACACTGAAAAATCGGCATCCCTTCTGGCCGCACGCGCCAACCGGGCATTTCGTGAAATGCTGCCAATCACCGAACATGCGAGCGAACCGGGGCGGGTTTATCGCAAGGTATCCTATGGCCCGTCGCTTGATATCTTCTTCCTTGATATGCGCACCTATCGCGGTGCGAACGATGCCAATAACAGTCCGGAACCGAATGACAAGACCGCCTTCCTTGGCCGGGAGCAGATCGAATGGCTTAAACGCAGCCTTCTGAATTCCAACGCCACCTGGAAGGTCATCGCATCCGATATGCCGATTGGCATGGTGGTCGGCGATGGCGACAATTTCGAAAACCTTGCCAATGGGGATGGGGCACCGGCCGGACGCGAATTTGACATTGTCGAACTGCTGCGTTTCATCAAATCGGCCCGCATTCTCAATACCGTCTGGCTGACAGCCGATGTGCATTACACGGCGGCCCATTACTATGACCCGAACAAGGCCCAGTTCCAGGATTTCGAACCGTTCTGGGAATTTGTTTCAGGTCCGCTTCATGCCGGAACATTCGGGCCAAATGCCATGGACAATACCTTTGGTCCGCAGGTGATGTTCACCAAACACCCGACCAAGGAACAGGGCATAAACCTGCCACCGTCCTTTGGTTTGCAGTTCTTTGGTCTTGTGGATATCGATGCTGAAAACGAACAGTTCCGCGTGTCGCTTCGCGATGTTGCCGACGCAGAACTTTATACCGTGACGCTTGATCCGGTTTACAGCTAGGCCGCGCGATACCACCTTTAAACCCGGCGCATTTGATGTGCCGGGTTTTTCCATGCCTGCCGTGCGTCCCCGCGGGGGTTTCAATCGGGGCAAAAACTGCTATAAGCGCCGCCGAAGTTGCTGCGATCCTTCGCGGCCTTACAGAATTTCATATGAATAACGGAGACATCAATGCGCGCCGAAGCACAGGCATTGGTCGATGAAATCAAGCAGTCGATGGCACTGCTGAGGAGGCATCTTTGACTGGGATAACGCTCTTAGACGCCTCGACGAACTGAACGCGCTGGCCGAAGATCCCACGCTGTGGGACAAGCCGGAAAACGCGCAGAAAGTCATGCAGGAACGCACCCGGCTTGATGATGCCATCAATGGTTACAAGTCGCTTGCCCAGGAACTCGAAGACAATATCGGTCTGATCGAACTTGGCGAAGCCGAAGGCGATGCCGAAACCGTTGCCGAGGCCGAGCAGGGCTTGCGCGATATTCGCGAAATCGCTGCCAAGCGTGAACTTGAAAGCCTGCTTTCGGGCGAGGCCGATGCCAATGATGCCTATCTCGAAATCCATGCCGGTGCTGGCGGGACCGAGGCACAGGACTGGGCCAGCATGCTTGCGCGCATGTATGTGCGCTGGGCTGAGTCCAAGGGCTACAAGCTTGAAATGCTAGAAGAAAGTGATGGCGAGGAAGCCGGTATCAAATCGGTGACCTATAAAGTCACCGGTCACAATGCCTATGGCTGGCTTAAAAACGAGGTCGGCGTGCATCGTCTGGTGCGTATCTCGCCCTATGACAGTGCCGCGCGCCGCCATACCAGCTTCTCGTCCTGCTGGGTCTATCCGGTGATTGATGACGACATCAATATCGAAGTGCTCGACAAGGACCTTCGTGTTGATACCTACCGCGCATCGGGTGCCGGTGGACAGCACGTTAACAGAACGGACTCGGCCGTGCGTATCACGCATATT
>CBIHMD010000630.1:0-2122 GCA_966210655.1 uncultured Thalassospira sp. | reverse complement strand
AGAACGCGCTGAACACCGCCAACGGATACCTGACCCGGTACGATATCCTCGACCAGTTTTTTCTGGTCGTCGTCGAGTTCGTCCAGAAGCTTCTGGGTTTCTGCATAGGACAGCAGTTCGGGCATATGGTCCTTGATCACCTCGGTAATATGGGTGGTGATCACGGTTTGCGGGTCCACAACGGTATAGCCGCGGAACATGGCTTCTTCCTTCATGCCCTGTTCGATCCACATGGCAGGCAGATTGAAGGTCGGTTCCATGGTCTTTTCACCGGCAAGGGTGATTTCCTCGCCGCGCGGGTCCATGACCAGCAGCATATTAGGACGAAGGTCACCACGACCGGCCTCTATTTCCTTGACGCGCAGGACATAAGTGTTGGCAGGCAGTTGCATATTGTCCTGAATGCGCACGCTGGGCATGACAAAGCCCATATCGGTGGCAAGCTGGCGACGCAGGGCCTTGATCTGATCGGTCAGTTTCTGGCCGCGTTCCGTACTGATCAGCGACAGCAGGCCGTATCCCAGTTCAAGCCGCACATAGTCCATGCGAAGCGCATTGGCGATCGGTTCTTCGGGCGGAGGGCCTGCGGCGTCGGCTGCGGTCTGGGCCTCTTCCATCTGGGCGTTGGCAGCAGCTTCTTTCTGCTTTTTGCCAAGATGCCATGCAAGATAGCCCAGCACGATCGCCAGACCAAGGAACCAGACCATCGGAATGCCGGGCAAAAGCGACATGCCTGCCATCATCGCGGCCGCAACACCTAGGGCGGCGGGGTAATTGCTGACCTGTCCGAAAACGGCCTTTTCGGTTGCGCCGTCAAGGCCACCCTTGGTCACCAGAAGGCCAGCAGCCGTCGACACGATCAGGGCAGGGATCTGAGACACCAGACCATCGCCAACAGTCAGGATGGTATAGGTTTCGGTGGCCTCGGCCAATGACAGGCCCATCTGGGCCGTACCGATAATGATGCCGCCGATCACGTTGATGAAAGTGATCAGGATACCGGCAACCGCATCGCCGCGGACAAATTTGGATGCACCATCCATGGAACCGAAGAACGAGCTTTCGTCTTCAAGTTCCTTGCGGCGTGCCTTTGCCTGAGCTTCATTGATAAGGCCGGATGACAGATCGGCGTCAATCGCCATCTGCTTGCCGGGCATGGCATCAAGGGTGAAACGGGCGGCGACCTCGGCGATACGTCCGGAACCCTTGGTGATCACGACAAAGTTGATGATCACAAGGATGGCAAAAACAATAATCCCGATCACGAAATTTCCCGAGATCAGGAAACTGCCGAATGCCTCGATCACGGCACCGGCAGCATGGGTGCCTTCGTGGCCGTGCCCCAGAATCAGACGCGTGGTTGCGATGTTCAATGCCAGCCGCAGCGACGTCGCCACCAGCAGGATCATCGGGAAGGAGTTGAACTCAAGCGGCTTCTGAATGAACAGGGATGTCATCAGAATCAGCACGGAGAAGCTGATCGACAGGGCGAGCAGGAAATCAAGCAGCCAGGGCGGCATCGGGAACATCATGACCACAAGGATCAGGATGAAGCCAAGCGCCATGGCGATGTCGCCACGTCTCAAGGCCGAGCGGACGCGCGACTGGATACCGGCCATATTCAGGCCGCCTGAGCCGCCCGATCCTTCCGATCCGTCAGATCCTGCCGGTGTGATGTCTCGACCGTCGGCCATGTTGCCTGTTGGTTACCCTATTGTTGTTCGATCCCGGGAATGCATCCCTTGTTCTGATATGGGGTGCACCGGTCGTTTTGTAATATTCAGTCCTGGCCATTGCCGGGTTGCGGCACGGCAAGGCCTTCGTCGGTATATTGACGCAGCTTGTTGCGCAGCGTGCGGATCGAAATGCCCAGAATGTTGGCCGCATGGGTGCGGTTGCCAAAGCAATGTTTCAGCGTATCAATAATCAGATCGCGTTCGACATCGGCGACAGTTCGACCGACCAGTGCGGCGGTGACCGATGAATCCTCGTGGGTTTGATCGGCGCTATCGGCATCATGGTCGACCGGTGCCGCCGGACAGGGCGATGCATAATCATCGCGATCATCAGGCTGTGGTGCAGGTGCGTGTGGTGCCGGACGATAAACCGTACCACCATAAGC
>CBIHMD010000629.1:0-2126 GCA_966210655.1 uncultured Thalassospira sp. | reverse complement strand
GTTTATCCAAATCCCAAGGCAAAGGCTGCGACATTTGAGTTTCTCCAAATTTGCTCGCCTTTATGAAATAGCATTTTTGAAGAAACGTCAACCAGATATAACTTTGTTAACTTAACCTCGATATGTAAACGACTGGTAAACTTGCCATTTATCTTCTTCTCGTCAGGTCTCTAATCCGCAAAGATTCTACTAGCTGCATCAAAGAAGCATTTGGACTCGAAAAAAGCCGCCGGTTTCCCGGCGGCTGCAAGTCTGACAGGAAGCATCCTGTCGGGAACACCCCATGATGAGGGGCGGGTGTTCCCGGATGTCCTGTCGGCTCTGAGTATTATGATCAGGCTTTGCCGTAACCGCCGCCACCCGGCGTCTCGATGATAAAGACATCGCCGGGATACATGGTGGCACCATCGGTGCCCTTAAGCTCCTCGACCGTGCCGTTGGTGCGTTCAATCGCATTGCGGCCAAGCTGGCCCGGCTCCCCGCCGCCAACGGCCTGAACCGGGACGCGACGGTGGTTGGACAGGATCGATGCGGTCATTTCTTCAAGGAAGCGCACCCGGCGCACCGTGCCATCCCCGCCCTTGTGTTTGCCTGCCCCACCGGACCCTTTGCGGATGCCAAAGCTTTCCAGCAGAACCGGGAACCGCCATTCAAGGACTTCCGGGTCGGTCAGGCGCGAATTCGTCATGTGCGAATGCACACCCGACGTCCCGTCATAATCCGGGCCGGCACCCGTCCCGCCACAGATGGTTTCATAATACTGGTGCGTATCATTGCCCCAGGTGAAGTTGTTCATCGACCCTTGCGCACCCGACATCACGCCAAGGGCGGCATAGAGCGTATCGGTGACATGCTGAGATGTTTCAACGTTCCCGGCAACAACGGCCGCCGGATAACGCGGATTGAGCATCGATCCTTCCGGCACGATCAGATTGACCGGCTTCAGGCACCCGGCATTGAGCGGAATGTCATCATCAACGAGTGTGCGGAACACATAAAGAACCGCCGCACGGGTGACAGCCGACGGCGCATTGAAGTTGTTATCAAGCTGATCGGACGTACCGGTAAAATCAACCGTGGCCGAACGGGTTTCCTTATGGATCGTGACCTTGGCTTTCACCACCGCCCCATTATCCATTTCATAGGAAAACTCGCCGTCTTTCAGCACATCAATCACGCGGCGCACGCTTTCCTCGGCATTGTCCTGCACATGGCCCATATAGGCATGCACAACATCAAGCCCGAAGTGATCGACCATCTTGCGCAGTTCCTGCACGCCCTTTTCATTGGCGGCAATCTGTGCGCGCAGATCAGCGATGTTCTGATACGGGTTACGCGCCGGATATTTCGCCCCTTCCAGAAGGGCGGTCAGGCCAGCTTCATCAAACTTGCCCTGATCGACCAGTTTGAAATTGTCGATCAGAACGCCTTCTTCCTCAAGGATACGGGAATTTGGCGCCATCGAGCCCGGCGTGATCCCGCCAACATCGGCATGGTGACCACGCGATGCGACATAGAACAGGATTTCCTTGCCATCATCACCAAACACCGGCGTGATCAGGGTAATATCGGGCAGGTGCGTCCCGCCGTTATACGGATCGTTCAGCATGTAAACATCGCCGGATTTCATTTTCCCGGCATTGTTTTCCATGACGGCCCGAACCGACTCACCCATCGATCCAAGGTGGACGGGCATATGCGGTGCGTTGGCAATCAGAAGACCTTCCTGATCAAACAGCGCACACGAGAAATCAAGCCGTTCCTTGATGTTGACCGAATAGGACGTGTTGGCAAGCGTCACACCCATCTGTTCGGCGATATTCATGAACAGGTTGTTGAACACTTCCAGCATCACCGGATCGGCCTGCGTGCCAATCGCTTCCGACCGTTTCAACGGCACAACGCGGGTCAGAACAAGGTGATCCCGGCCATTGACCTTGGCTTCCCAGCCCGGATCAAGCACCGTCGTGCCGACCGGCTCGACAATCACCGCCGGGCCGCGCACGGTGGCCCCCGGTTTCAGATCTTCGCGTTTATAGAACGGCGTTTCCTGCGATTTGCCATCAAACACCACCTTGCGGGTGGCAAGCGGATCGGGTCTGACGCCATCCTTGGCGACTTCGGTT
>CBIHMD010000628.1:0-2126 GCA_966210655.1 uncultured Thalassospira sp. | reverse complement strand
ATATTGAACAGGTCATCATCGGGCAGTTTCGATGTCGCGTGGCGTTCAACCGCAAGGCCAAGCTCATCGGGCGTCATGCCCTTGCCATCGTCGGCAACCGACAACAGGGTCCGCCCGCCATCGCGCAATGTCACATCAACACGGGTCGCCCCGGCATCCAGCGCATTTTCCACCAGTTCCTTCAACGCCGCAGCCGGGCGTTCAACCACCTCACCGGCGGCAATCTGGTTGATCAGGTTCTGGGGCAGGACGCGCAGGGTCATAAAGGGGATGCTCGTTAAATCGGGGTGATATTATTCTGGTTGCTCCGAACCTATCAAAGCACAAAGCGCGGCGAAATCCCTTTCACCGCGCTTTATACATTTTAACGTCAGGATCGGCTTAAAACGCCAGATCACCTTCAGGTTTGCCGACCACCGTTACGGTGACATTGGCCGGATCAAGCAGTTCCCCGGCAACCCGGTTGACGTCATCAAGGGTAACGGCCTCGACAAGGCTGTTGCGTTTATCAAGGAAGTCCATACCCAGATCCTGCATCTGCATGCCAACCAGCATGCCCGACAGATTGCCAAGGCTGGTAAAGCGCAGTGGGAAGGCCCCGGTCAGATAGGATTTGGCGTTATCAAGCTCTTCCTCTGATACGCCCTTGTCCTTCATTTTCTGCCATTCATCGCCAATGATCGACAGGCTTTGACCGATGGCGTCGTTGCGCGTCGCAACCCCACCGGTGATCAGTTCCGCCTTGTCCATATCGGCCAGATAGCTGTAAACGCCGTAAGCAAGACCACGCTTTTCACGCACTTCCTCGGTCAGGCGTGATGAAAAACCGCCGCCGCCAAGGATATAGTTCATGACATAGGCGGCATAGAAATCCGGGTCCTTGCGCGCAATGCCCTTCTGGCCCCAGACTGCCTGACTTTGCGGGATATCCTGTTGGATAACTTCAATCCCGCCAAATTTCGGCGTGACTTCGGGTATGGCCGGAAGGTCGCCTCGTCCAGTAACGGGCCAAGTTCCTCGGCCGTGATATCGCCCGCTACCCCGATTACCAGATTGTCACGCGCCATCGCATGACGGACAAATTCACGGAAATCATTGGCATTCAGGCTGCTGACCGATGCAATCGTGCCCGATACCGGATTGGCATAAGGATGATCGCCAAAGATCGATTTAAAAAATGCCTTTCCGGCAATATCACCCGGATCGGTTTCCGCACGGCGCAGGCCCGACATCACCTGTGCCCGGATGCGTTCAACCGCCTCGTCGTCAAATCGCGGCTCGGACAGGGCCAGACGCAAAAGATCAACCGCCGTATCGCGTTCACGCGTCAACGTCACCATCGATCCCGAAAAGTCATCGCGACCGGCATCAAAGGAAATGCTGATCGACCGGTCTTCCATTTCGGTTCGGAAGGTCTGGCTGTCCATTTCGCCAGCCCCCTCGTCGATCAGGCCCGACACTATGTTGGCAAGACCACCTTTGCCCGCCGGATCGGTTGCCGAACCCGCCCCCTTGAAGGCGAAATCAACCGTCAGAAGCGGGTTCAGGTGATCTTCGATCAGCCATGCCGTAATGCCACCATCCGATGTGACTTCCTGAACTTCAACCGCACTTGCCTGACTTGCAAATGACGTCATCAACAGGGTGGCCGATGCCAGCCCCAGCAGGGTTTTGCGCATTTTCAGTACCGGAATGTTCTTTGCGATATAGCTCATGATCAATGCACCTCCTGCTCGCCGGTCACCGGCGCGGTCGGCATTCCGCTAACCGGGCCGCCTTCGGGCGGTTGCAACCAGCCGGTCACGGATCGTTTGTCGTCAAACACGGATTTGGCGGCGGCGTTGACCTGCTCGATCGTCACGGCATTGATCCGGTCCGGCCAGCTTTCAACCTGATCGACGGTCAAACCAACCGCCAGTGCCTCGCCCAGGGTGCGGGCAGCCGCCGACAGGGAATCACGGGCAAACACCGCACTATCGAGAAGCTTCTGCTTGGCGCGCGCCAGTTCTTCCTCGGTCACGCCGTTTTCAGCAACCTTGGCAATTTCGACATCAACCGCCTTTTCAAGATCGGGCAGTTCGACACCATCGCGTGGCACGGCATAAAGCCCAAAGCTTGCCAGATCG
>CBIHMD010000627.1:0-2130 GCA_966210655.1 uncultured Thalassospira sp. | reverse complement strand
ATCATATACTGATCGGACGCGGCCATGCTGTTACCGGTTTGCTGGGCCGCGATCAGCTTTTCTTCCAGCGGGGCAAGCTTGTCGGCATAGGCACCTTTTCGATCGGAATAGTCCGGATCAAAAGCACTGAACTGCTGCTCTATCAAAGAATTGAAATCTGTCACGCGGGCCCCCTGTCATCGGTGTGTTCGACGACTTAAAACAGGTGATGCCCGAAATGGGAAGTGAAACAGAAAGGAAATTCAGTCCTGAGCCAACCAGCTTCGGATCACGCGCAGGGCCTGATCGGGATCAGTATCAACAATCCGGTTTGCCACATTGGCCTTCCGACGGTCAATTCGACCTTCAATGCCGGCAACCGAAAAACTTCCGTCTTCTGCATCATGGTCGCCCCCATCTGAGTGCCGCCGACGATCCGGCAATGATCCCGGTTCATAACGCGGGATCGGAGCCAACGGTTTCGGCCCGGACATATACCCCGGATCAGAAGAAGCCTGTCCGGATGATGCAGGTTTGTTTGCCATGCCGAAATTGTCTCTCCGATCCGTTCTTGCTGGCAAGAGGAATCACAGTTGGTGTCTTTGCCGTCATATGACCGACAAAGCGTTCAAAACGAAATTCATTACCAAAAACTTATATGGCGATAACAAGCACATCAGATTGTGTTATACTTTAGTCTCAGTCAACATTAGCCCGCACAAAAGCCGATTCCTGTCCAAATGGTCGGGAAACCCGCACGGATCGTCGAAGAAGGTGTTGGCTTAAGTTGAACAAGACCCGGTTTATCGCGCTATTCTAAGAGGTTCGAACAAAAATTCGGCGGACCGGTATGTTGTTTACAGATACAAAAAGATGCACATAGGAAAATTGTCCGTCTGTACGTTGTAAACAACGAACAGCTGGCGCATCTTTAGAAGATCAGGGGAAAGTCGGCTTTCAGAACTTTACCCGACATTGGATTTAGGATATTCACCACCTAAGAGTAGGGGTATCGATACCTTTCGATAAGCATAAGAAATTCAGGGGAAGCCTGACGTGTACAGGGTAGTGGGTTGTTTTACATCGCTGGTATTATTGCTGGCCGTGGCTTTGACTGCGGCTCGAAATGATGCGCATGCGGCTGAATTTGGTGAAGCACCGATGCTTGCCGACATGGTGGCAAATGGAAAACTGCCACCCGCCGGGGAACGTCTCCCGCGCACCCCGATGATTGTTACCCCCAATGACAAGCTTGGCCAATATGGCGGCACATGGCTGATGGCCCAGAATGCCGAACGTGATCACGCCCTTCTGATCAGAACCATCGGGTATGAACCGCTTCTGCGCTGGACGCCGCAATGGACGGACACAGTCCCCAATGTTGCCCTTTCCATGCAAGCCAATACCGACGCGACGGAATTCGTGTTCCGGCTGCGCCCGGAAATGCGATGGTCGGATGGTGCCCCGTTTACAGCCAACGACATCGCTTTCTGGTACGAAGATATCCTGCGTAATCCCGCATTCGAAAATGCGATTCCCGAATGGCTGACCGCTGGTGGCAATCCGGTTCATGTCGAAAAAATCGACGAAACCACCGTCTCCTTCCGTTTTGACACGCCCTATGGCCTCTTTCCGACCTTCCTTGCCCGCCCCGAAGGCGTTGAGCCGGTAAGCTACCCGGCACATTTCCTCAAACCCTTGCTGCCAAAATACAACAAGGATGCGGATGCAAAAGCCCAGGAGCTTGGCTTCAAAGGATGGAAGGATCGTTTTCTGTCGGTATTCGGCACACCGGGCACCATCGACGATCCCGGCCGATGGTTGACCCCGAATGTTCCGACCCTGAACGCATGGATGTTGACCGGCGTTTACGGCAAGGACGATCCCCTGGTTGCCGTTCGAAATCCTTTTTACTGGAAAATCGATCCGGGCGGGCGGCAGCTCCCCTATATCGATCAGGTATCCTTTGATCTCGTCAATAGCAAAGACGAAGCCGGTGATGCAGCGATTGCCGGCAAGGTTAACATGCAGGAACGCCATATTGGCCGTCGCGCGGACGAAATTCTTGCTGCGAATGACAATCTGCAATCCTTTACCCTGATTGAAAGCGACATGAATATTCTGACCCTGTCGCTTAATCTGAATGACAGG
>CBIHMD010000626.1:0-2131 GCA_966210655.1 uncultured Thalassospira sp. | reverse complement strand
GCAACATGTTCCGCCAAGGTATAGAATGTCTGGATCATAGCGATGGGGGCCAGAAGCGGGTGGATATCCTCGACCACAGGAAGGTGCCCCTTGATATCGGCACGGCCGGTTTCGGCAGCAAACAGATTATCTGTTTTTGCCCGCATTTCTTCGAGGAAACCCTCGACACTTTCGCGCGATGCATCCTGTTGGGAAAACACCAGCAACGGGAAGTCCTTGGTTACCAGTGCCATCGGGCCATGCTTGACCTCGGCTGCGCTAAAAGCTTCGGCATGCAGGCTGCCGGTTTCTTTGAATTTAAGGGCGGCTTCCTGTGCGATGGCAAAAGCAGGGCCTCGACCGATCACATAAAGACCGTTTGATTTTGCAATCGCGTCAGTAGCATCAAGCCAATCCTTGCCCATTGCATTTTCCAGTGATGCTGGGAGGGTGGCAAGCGCCTTGTTAAAGGCTGGATCCTGAGTCCATCCACCAACGATCTGCGCGATCGCGGACAATGTTGCGATATAGGATTTGGTAGCGGCAACACTGGTTTCAGGACCTGCCATCAGCGGGATGACATGGTCAACAGTTTCGGCCAGCGGAGAATCGACGGCATTGACCAAAGCCACCGTGCGGGCACCGGCATCACGGGCGGCCACGGCATTTTTAACCAGATCAGGACTTTTGCCTGATTGGGATACGGCAATGAACAGGGCGTCCTTGCTGGCAATCGACCGGTTATAAATCGAAACAATAGATGGGGCCGCGGACACCACGGGAATGCCAAGCTGGCTTTCGATCAGGTATTTTGCATAAAGCGTTGCGTGGTCGGAACTGCCGCGTCCGCAGGTCACAACGAATTTCGGCGGATTGGCGCGCAGATCAGAAACCAGAGCATCAATTGCAGCCTTGTTGTGATCAAGCTGCTTGGCAACGACGACCGGGGCTTCGGCCAGTTCGCGGCCCATCTGGGTTTTTGGGGTCCAGCGTGTGCTCATATCCTTAGGTTTCCTTAAAGCTTTTTGAGGCGGCGCAAGATGCCTTCATTGTCAGCGCGCGTCGACCTGCATTTCGGCGATGAAGTCGTAACTGTCGCCGCGATAATAGGAACGGGTGAATTCGACCGGTGTGCCGTTGGCAAGGAAGGAGCGCCGTTCGATATAAAGGGCGGCACTGCCATCGGGTACGCCAAGGATTTTGGCCGTTTCCCCGTCAAACAACTCGGCCCGCAGACGCTGAAGGGCGCGTTCGGGCTTTTTACCGTATTTTGCCAACGCATCATAAAGTGACTTTTCGACGTCATCGGGGCTTGGCAGAAAGGCGCGCGGCACGACCGCGTATTCAAGTGCCATTGGCTTGTCATTGGCTGTACGCAAACGTCGCAGCCTTGTTACTTCGGTACCCGGCGAAAGATTAAGCGCCATGGCTTCTTCGGGCGACGCATGACCAAGGGTTTTTTCAATCCAGATAGCCCCCGGGTTCATGCCGCGCGTGATCATATCCTCGGTAAAGGATGTCAGGCGCGAAAGGGCCTGTTCAACGCGTGGTGCGACAAAGGTTCCTGCACCGTGGCGCTGGACAAGCACGCCTTCTTCTACAAGGGCGCGCATGGTATTTCGTACGGTAACGCGTGAAATACCAAGTTCATTAGCCAGGTCGCGTTCGCTTGGTAGGGCGTCATCGACTTTCAGGATACCATCATCGATAACGGCCTTGATTGCCGTTTGCAGGCGGCGATACAGCGGGCCATGACCGATATTTTCGATGTCCCGGGCACGCAGGCTTGCAATAACGTCGGCTGTACTGATCATGCGCGCACCTTTTGATGTCTCCTGGCCATCAGGACTGCCCCATGCAGGGCATCGTTTTGTGCCGGAACCAGATGGGAGCGAATATCGTCGGGCATGCGTTTTGCCATCTGTTCGGCAAGGCCCCCCATCAAACTCATCCGTTTCGCCCCGAATTCCTGAAGCTTTTGCAGAATATTGCGATTTGCCGTTACAGCGACATCAATGATCGCGGCGGCAGTCGAATCACCATGGCTGTCGGCGTCGAAAACCATTGGGCAGAATGCCCCATAATCAGCCGGTCGCGCTTTCTCGGCAAAAGCGACGATTTCTTCGGGATTGCTGTTAAAATGTTTCATGAC
>CBIHMD010000625.1:0-2131 GCA_966210655.1 uncultured Thalassospira sp. | reverse complement strand
TTGGTATCAAGCATCGCAACGGCTGACGGTACCATGCGGATGACTTCGGTCACGGCTTCTTCAAGACCGGCCTTGGTTCGCATCAGGGCTTCGTTCATTTCGACTTCTTCGCGCACATCGTGTGCGGTCGTCAAAATAGCCGGGCGACCATCATGCCACAGGATGCGTTCATCGGTCAGATCCCGCCAGACGATATTGCCATTATCGAGAACATCACGCACACGATGGCGTTCGCCTTCGCGTTCGCCATGCAGAATATCGGCAACATGCTTTAAGGCGCGTTCACGATCCGCGTCGGGAATAAATCGCAATATGTCGGGTTTTTCCATGAATGCACTGGCATTGTCCGCCCCCATCAGGTGGGCAAAGGCATCATTGACATACAGCGCTGTCATATCGCGATGAACCATTACACCGATAAAGGATCGACCCAGCATATGATCGACCTGCATGGCCGTCGTACCGTTATCAATCAGCTGTGCTGTTGTGAGGACTGCATTGTTTTGGCCCCATTCGACAGTTTCATCGCTGATCTCCATCCAGACAGGAGTCCCGTCGGTCCGGATGTTGTAGACCTTTTTCCAGCCGTGAAACCCGGTTGAATCCTGAAACTCTGTGACCAGCTTGCTGGCTTCGTAATGAAAACTGGGGGGAATATACTTGCGCAGATCAGGGTCGGACATGAAATCCTTCACGTCTTTGCGGCCAAGCATTTTCGCATAGGCATCATTGACATACACAGCAATCAAATCCCTGTGTACGACGACCCCCACCCGCGATCGCCCGTAAAGACGCGCAATTTCTGTCGGTTCAAACCGCATCAAAGCCCCATCATCCCCGCCAATGCGATCTAACGCGCCATCTATCCTGTTTGGTGGCGTTTATTCCGCGCGCTAATTGATCAAATGCTATACTATATTAACAATAATTAAAATACGGCACGGTCGCTTTCACCCTTGCGGATAGTTGCATTGCAATATTAAGGGGTCCTTCTGCGTGCGATGCCACAATTTCTTTCGCCAATTGCGAATTTCCGCTTCCCTCTTCTCTTCACAAAGCTGTTGTGAAACCATGGGATATATGTTGTCGACGGAATAGAAATTCCAGAACCATGACCGGGCAAAATTGATGCAACAGCAAAATAATTACGAAATTATCCGTCACAGACGCGGCTGGGATGGGCATTTCAAACTCGATGTCTATGACCTCCGCCACAAGTTGTTTAACGGTGGCCAAAGTGCCGTTTTACAACGCGAAGTCCTTGAACGCGGCCATGCCGTCGCGGTCCTGCCCTATGACCCTGTGCGCGATGAAGTTGTTTTGATCGAACAATTCCGCCCCGGCGCGATTTCGGTTCATCAGCGTTTCCCTGAAATGCCGCTTTGGCTGACGGAAATTGTTGCAGGCATCGTCGAGGACGGCGAGGAGATGCAGGATGTCGCGCACCGCGAAACCATGGAAGAAGCCGGTTGTTCGATCATCGGCGAACTTGAACTGATTTCACGCTATTATGTCACCCCCGGCTGTTCGAGCGAGACGGTGACAATGTATTATGGCCGGGTTGATGCGTCCAAAGCGGGCGGCCTGCACGGCTTGGAAGAAGAAGGTGAAGACATCCGCGTTTATGCGGTATCGTCCGAGGAATGCTTTGCCATGTTGCGTGACGGACAACTCTGCAATGCAACGGCGACGATTGCCATTCAGTGGTTGATGCTCAATCGCGACCGTATTCGCAGGGAAGCCGGGGTTTCGGGCGTGTGAACGTGTTTGCCGGATGCAAGTTAATTAACACACAAATTTAGTGGTAATTTTTAATCAATCTTGACTTTTGTGTATAAAAGACCCAATCAACAGGTAACAAAACACATTCTAACCACGCTTGGAGTCTGTCATGGACATTCGCAATGGCACCATTGAAGCCATTGGCCGCACCCCGCTTGTGAAACTTAAAAAGGTTTCCGAGCTTACGGGCTGCACCATTCTGGGCAAGGCGGAATATGCCAATCCGGGCGGGTCGGTCAAAGACCGTGCTGCCCTTGCCATCATTCGTGACGCGGAAAAACGCGGCCTTCTGAAGCCGGGCGGCGTGATTGTCGAAATCACGAATTTGCGCGGAAAATCAGTGAGTTAG
>CBIHMD010000624.1:0-2138 GCA_966210655.1 uncultured Thalassospira sp. | reverse complement strand
GATTGCCAAGACGCTCGACCACGCCGGTCCCGAACAGGGTTGCCGGTCGTGTTTTCGCAATGGGCACAACATCTGCGCCCACAACGTCAAAATCCAGTGCGCCGGTCAGGCTGACGGCTTCTTCCAGTCGCGACGAAGCGTTGCGCCAGGATCCAGCCTGATCCGCACGTTTAAGTTCCGGATGGAAAACGAGGACCCGGGGGCTGTCATCTTCGCCGTTAGCCCCCGCAGTCAGAGATTCGTCAGCTATTTTCTTCGTCCGCAGGCTGGCTCGGATCAAACAGTTTAATCGGCGTCGTCGGCATTACCGTCGAAATCGCATGTTTGTAAACGAGCTGGGTGTGAGCATCGCGCCGCAGCAAAACAGAAAAATTGTCAAACCAGGTAATGATGCCCTGTAATTTGACTCCGTTGACCAGAAACACGGTAACCGGCGTTTTGTTTTTACGGCAATAATTCAGGAATACGTCCTGAACATTTTGTGATTTTTCCGCCATTGGTTAGACCTAGCCTTCTTTTATGAGCGTTTTTATCGTTTCGGGCGGTCAAGGAAAATGCAGAACCGATGACTTTTCTGTCTGTTACGGCCCCGGCCCCATTTTTATGACCTGATTGAACTATAAGACTTTCGCAAAGCTTTTTACAAGCCTTACAAGCGCTTCGCAATCGGGGAAATGCCAATCTGGGCTAAGAGTCGCGGAATTCGTGGCATCCCCGTGACCCGTAATTTCGTCTCCGATCAATATCGCCGCCGCACCGACATTCCGTGCACACTGAATATCGACCACACTATCACCAACAAACCACAGATTCTCATATTGCGCCGCAGCAGAGTCGCCCATGGCAAGATGCACCGGATCAGCCGCCGGTTTGTCTTTTTCAGCGTCTGTCGCCCCGACCACACCGCCAAAAAAATGCCCCCAATCAAGATGAGCAACTTCCGAGCGCAGGAAATTCCCGTTCTTGTTACTGACCACCCCCATATAGGCACCATTATCACGAAGCGCGCACAAAAGATCATGCGCCCCTGCGAGCGGCGTAAGCGTTTCCAGATGAATTGCCTTGAAATGGGCATAGAAACGATCTTTAGCTTCTTCCCAGCGATCTTCGCCAAACAGGGTCGGGAAACTGTCACGCAATGAACGTGCAACCCGCGTTTTTGTCTCGACCAAGTCCCACCTGTCTTTGCCAAAATCATCAAATGTCAGATTAAGAGCCGCCTGAATCGTTTCCCAGCTATCGACCAGCGTATTGTCCCAGTCAAAAATAACAGCTTTGGGTGGCAATGGCATTTTATCTGACATGAATATATCCGGAACGCGTGTAAATTTAGTTTGCAAGAAGAGCAATCTAAGTCATTGAATATCTAGAAATATTCCAACCGAACCGCAAACATCTTCTCGACCTTCTTGATTTGCTCAGAGCCTGCGAAAACCACAATCCGGTCATTAGCTTCGATCACCGTATTGGCGCGCGGCATCACGACCTCACCGTCGCGCAGGATCGCACCGAACACAACACCGGCCGGCATGGCAATATCCTTGATCGCCTTGCCTACAATTGGCGCGGTTTCAAGTGCTTCGGCTTCCAATACCTCGCCAAATCCTTCAGAAAGGCTGTGCACAGCACGAATTCGCCCACGGCGAACATGATGCAGAATGGTCGATACCGTCGTCATGCGCGGGCTGATGACAACGTCAATGCCAAGCTCGGAGACCAAGGAAGTATAGGTACTTTTGTTAATCAGGGTCAGTGCTCGAGGACAGCCATAACGCTTTGCCAGAAGTGATGACAGGATGTTGGTTTCATCATCATTAGTCAGCGCCACAACGGCTTCAGCGTTACCGACATTTGCTTCTTCGAGCAGTTCCGGGTCAAGCACATCCCCGCGCAGAACGACGCTTTTCTTTGGTAGTTTCTGGGCAACGAAACGGGCGCGTTCCGGATCAGCCTCAATCAGACGGGTGGTCACACCGGGGAAGTTCTGATTGATTTCCTCGGCCAGGAACAGTGCGATGTTGCCGCCCCCAAAAATAACGATCCGTCGTGCTTCCGGGTCTTCGTGACCAAAAGCCGACATGGCCCGATCTACCTGGTCACTGGAAACCGCCAGATAGACCAGATCGCCAGCCAACATC
>CBIHMD010000623.1:0-2145 GCA_966210655.1 uncultured Thalassospira sp. | reverse complement strand
TAAGCAGATGCTTGAGATTGATGGTCCGGTGATCCTTGATGTGGCCGTGGATGACAAGGAAAACTGCTATCCGATGATTCCGTCGGGCAAGCCGCATAATGAAATGCTGCTTGGGGCGGAAACCACCGGTGACGAAGCCATTGATTCCGACGAAGGGATGGTTCTGGTCTGATCCGCGAAACCTGTTCGCGCCAAAGACATCATCAAAACCATAATCAAAGGCCGGGCCGGGCCGCACATTGAATGCGCCCGCCCGCGCCCTAGCGGAGCAAGACCCGTGAAAGAAACCGAAATTTCGAAACACACGATATCCGTTCTGGTGGATAACGAAGCGGGCGTTCTGGCCCGTGTCATCGGCCTGTTTTCGGGCCGTGGCTACAACATCGAAAGCCTGACCGTGGCCGAGGTTGACGCCAGTTCCCACCAGTCGCGCATCACTGTTGTCACCTCGGGTACGCCCATGGTGATCGAACAGATCAAGGCACAGCTTTCGCGCCTCGTCCCGGTTCACAAGGTCAGTGATCTGACCCTTGCCGGACCGTGCGTTGAACGTGAACTGGCCCTGGTCAAGGTGATTGCATCGGGTGAAAAGCGCGTCGAATCCCTGCGTATTGCCGATATCTTCAAGGCACGCGCAGTCGATGCGACCAACAGTTCCTTCGTCTTCGAAATCATCGGAAGCCCGGAAAAAATCGACGCCTTCATCAAATTGATGGAGCCGTTGGGGCTTTCGGAAACTTCGCGCACGGGTGTCGCAGCAATTTCGCGCGGCACGCTGACGATGTGAGTTCGCCGGGGGTGCCTTGGCATTCCCGCTTTTAACAGTTTGATCCATCCGCCACGCAAAGAAAAATCGCGTGGTCCAACGTCCAGAGGTATCGAAAGATGCGTGTTTATTACGACCGCGATGCAGATGTTAATCTGATCAAGACCAAAAAAGTTGCCATCATCGGTTACGGTTCGCAGGGCCATGCCCATGCACTGAACCTTCATGATTCCGGTGTTAAAGACGTTGTTGTAGGCCTTCGTGAAGGTTCTTCATCGCGCAAGAAGGCCGAAAATGCCGGTCTGAAAACCATGACCCCGGCCGAAGCCGCTGCTTGGGCAGACGTTGTCATGATCCTGACCCCGGATGAACACCAGGCTGCGATCTATGCAAACGAACTGCGCGACAACCTGAAAGACGGTGCCGCCCTTCTGTTCGCACACGGTCTTAACGTTCATTTCGGCCTGATCGAGCCCCGTGCCGATCTTGACGTCATGATGATTGCACCGAAAGGCCCGGGCCACACGGTTCGTTCCGAATACAAACGTGGCGGTGGTGTGCCTTGCCTTGTTGCCATCGAACAGAACGCTTCGGGCAATGCGCTTGAACTGGCTCTGTCCTATGCTTCGGCAATCGGTGGCGGCCGTTCGGGCGTGATCGAAACCAGCTTCCGCGAAGAATGCGAAACCGATCTGTTCGGCGAACAGGCTGTTCTTTGTGGCGGCCTGACCCAGCTGATCAAATACGGCTTTGAAACCCTGACCGAGGCTGGTTACGCATCGGAAATGGCATATTTCGAATGCCTGCACGAAGTGAAACTGATCGTCGACCTGATGTATGAAGGCGGCATGGCCAACATGCGTTATTCGATCTCGAACACCGCAGAATACGGCGACTATGTCACCGGCCCGCGCGTGATCGATGCATCTGTCAAAGAACGCATGAAAGAAGTTCTTGCCGACATTCAGGAAGGCAAGTTTGTTCGTGATTTCGTTCAGGAAATGCATTGCGGCCAGCCGATGTTCAAGGCAACCCGTCGCCTGAACGCCGAACACGAAATCGAAGAAGTCGGTACCAAACTGCGCGCGATGATGCCGTGGATTGCTGCCAACCAGCTCGTCGACAAAGAAAAGAACTAAGCTTTACGCTTTGTTTTGCAAAACGGCCGTCCCGATGGGGCGGCCGTTTTTGTTTGTCCACACACAACAGCCATGACGTGTTTGGGGTGGATTTTACAGGCTGATCCGCGTAATCCTGACCTTTAAAATTTTAACTCAAACATGAGCATTTTGAATGTCGGACTTTATCGATATCGCCCCCGAAGTCGCCGAAGCCCTTGCTGCGGGCCGGCGGGCGCACGTTGATCGAGCACCAGATCC
>CBIHMD010000622.1:0-2153 GCA_966210655.1 uncultured Thalassospira sp. | reverse complement strand
CTGCCTGAAGACGCACCAACACCGGAATCAGCAACTTCTTCCTCTTTTTCCTCCTTTTCTTCCTCTTCCTGCAGGGACGCGAGACGTTCGAGAGCTGCTTTTAATTCCGCCTGATTACCCTCAACCGAAATCGGCAAAGAGGGATCGAGCGAGGGTTGTTCAATATCGAACTGCGCAACAAAGTTGTCGGAGTTAAGTGCCTCGACACGGCTGTTCTTCTCGACACTCGAAAGCACCAGCTGACCGATCTTCATGTCGTCAACTGAGACAAACCGTGCGTAGGCGTTTGCAGTTACGCCCTCAGTTAGGTTTTTGGAAACACCGGGGACATCGACAAGCCCGAGATCAAGAGCGACCGGTTCATTTTCCGGAAGTTCCGTGACCTGTTTGGTTCTGGTGATGATTTTAACCTTTTGAACCAGAGCATCCATGTCGCTGCTGGCTTCATTGGCCCCGGACTGACCGACAGGGGTGGTGACTGCAGCTGCAGTTTCCGAATTGTTGTCATCAATCGACTGCGCCACCTGTGCGGATGCCGGCAGAACCAGACATGACGACAACAAAAGCAAAGCTAACAATTTGCTTTTCATGACGTTACTCCACTTCTTGGATGTACCAGTCCGTTGCCGGACGGATTTGAAGGCGTGTGCCTTGGGGAATGGTGATGATCGGTTTGAGGTCGAGGCTCTTCTCAAGCATGTCGGCGGTGATCTCACCGAACTTGTTTGAGAGTTCTTCGGATGCCTTTTCGGCGGCCGCTGTTGCCACTTCACCGTCGGCATCTTCTGTTTTCGTGCTGGCGGCGGCATATCGGACGGCCGTGGAAATACCGGTCAGCAGGAAGGCGTTGCCGTAACGCTGCCAAAACCTGTTATCGACTTCGCCTGCGACACCAAGCCAGCCCTGCTGGTTGGTGACGTTTGAGCCGATGTTGAGGATTTCTGCCCGATGACCTGCCATCAGGATACGTTCGCAGTTAATGCCGATCTGGCTGCTGCCCATATCCTCTGGTGCCATGAAGGTGCAGACCAGCCGCGAACCTTTGGGAACAAGGTTCATCCGACCGTGATAGCCGAAGACATCGCGGGTGGTTTGCAGAATGACCGATCCCGGTTCACCGGCACCGACCTGTGTATTGATCCCGGTTTCCAGCTGAACGGGAATGTATCGATCCTGGGTGATTTTCCGGGTGTTATCCACGGGCAGGGTCGAGGTCTTGCGGGCGCCGCCATAATCTTCAGGGGGTGTATCAAGCGTCTTGAGAGCAAGCGGATCAGGCGCAGAAGTCGAGATTTCCGGCATTTTGCCAATGAGCGAATTGTTCGACGGCCCCGTATCTGTCCATGCAGCGAATGTTGGGATTTTGCCGGCATAAACCGGCCGTGCCCAGGCTGCTTCCAACGCCAGCCGATAAGGATCGGGCGGAGGCGGCGGTGCAGGCTCCATTTTCAGTATGGGCTCCGGTTCCGGCTCCGGAGCAGGTGGCGGAGCCGGTGGGGCAGGCGGTGCTTCCTGCCGTATGATAACGGGAGGAAAGCGAGGTGCTGCCGGTTCTGGGGCTGGGGGCGGCGGTGCAGGCAAAGCCCACGCGCTTTCATCATCTGGCGGCAATGTCGGTGCCGGCGCAGTGTCGACCGGTTCGGCACAGGCTCCGCCAAAGGTCAGTCCGACAATGAGGGCGATATCGCAAAAGGCGCTCAAGATATCCCCCGTTTCAAGGCAATTCGGGTCGCACAGCAGTCCGCAATCGCTGCAGACCAACCGGCAATCATGACAAGAAAAACAATGGTTTTTCCATGAGATGCTCCGATTTCCGGAGCCGGGAGGAGGAGCGAGATTGACACAATCACGAGAAGCAGGCGAACTGTTGAACTTCCTGTAAACAGGCGATCAGTCAATTGTGCCGATATTGGTGAAGCAGGCTTATCGTATGCATCCTTGGAGAGGTTTGCCGATCCCAATAAGATCAGGGATGACAGTACTAACCACGGCAGAGTAAAAAAGATTGAGAGGTGTGTTGCTGTTCGCGACCAGATAAGCACATCGGCCCAGCTGTCACCCTCAAAGAGTGGCGGTATGATCCATATCAGGGATAGGCAAAGCAAAGTGCCCCAGCGGAAGGAGCCATGAGATAAATGGAGTTTGATTATACC
>CBIHMD010000621.1:0-2159 GCA_966210655.1 uncultured Thalassospira sp. | reverse complement strand
ATCCAGAACAACCGCAACCGCATGAATCACCGATGCAATGCGCACCGCATTCTGAACGGTTTCTTTTTTGATCCCGGCGGTTTTCAGAACTTTCTCGTGGCTGTCGATGCACATGCCGCAGCCGTTGATCGCGGAAACCGCAAGCGAGAACAGCTCGAAATCGGCCTTATCAATGCCCGGCTTGCCGATGATGTTCATGCGCAGGCGTGCGGGCATGGTGGCATATTCGGGTTCGGACACAAGGTGCGTGAAACGATAATAGATATTGTTCATACCCATGATCGCAGCCGCACCCTTGGCTGCCTGAAACGCTTCGTCGCCAAGCTTGGTTTTGGCTTCGGCGGCAACGGCTTTCAGAAGCTTTGCGTTGCGCGATGCATAGGCGCACGCAAGCGCGGTACCGTAAACCTGCTGATCGGTCATGCCCGGATTGTTGGCAAGACTGCTGAGGTTCAGCTTCAGATCCTTGGCATAGTCCGGCATGACGTCTTTGATTTCGGAAACGGAAGACATTGAAGCATCCCCTTTTGACTGAAGAATGAAATTCAAAACTGAAAAATGCCCGCAGCCATCGCGTACACCGCAAGCCTTGCGGGTACCTGGATTAATTTCACCGATGGACAAGGAGCGGATCCGGGCAAAAGCCCGGATCCAAATCGGTCTGGAAAACCTTAAAGGGTTGCTTCACCCTGGTTCCAGTTGCACGGGCAGAGCTCGTCGGTCTGCAGCGCGTCAAGAATACGCAGGGCTTCCTGCGGGTTACGACCAACCGAAAGGTCGTTGACCTGAACGTGACGAATGATGTTGTCCGGATCGATGATGAAGGTCGCGCGCAAAGCAACGCCTTCGCCTTTGGCCAGAACACCAAGCGCGTTCGAGAGTTCTTTTTTCTCGTCAGCCAGCCAGACGAACGGGCTGTCGCCCAGGTCTTCGTGGTGGGTACGCCATGCGGCATGGACGAAATCGGTATCGGTCGAGCAACCAAGCAGAACCGCATCACGGTCTTCGAAGTCACCGTTCAGTTCACCGTAACCAACGATCTCGGTCGGGCAAACAAAGGTGAAGTCTTTCGGCCAGAAGAACAGGATCTTCCATTTGCCTTCATAGGACTTGTCGGTAACCGGTGCGAAGCTATCCGGGGTTTTGCCCGAAACGCCGGTAAGATTGAATTCAGGAAGCGTATCGCCAACTGTAAGCATTATGGTTACTCCTAACCTTGGTTAAAAACTATCCTTTGGACGGCCCCCGACAGGCCGTATAAATTCTGTTCGCAAGTGCAATAAATACACTCATTGCTGGCGATTTGTAGTCAAATGAACTAACTAAGACCACTAGAATTAATCTCGATGTTCGATAGGAAAAATTTATGGCTGCCCAACCCAGCATCAAGCAGCTCAAATATCTGGTCGCATTGTCGGAAACCGGCCATTTTGGCCGCGCTGCCGAGGCATGCTTTATCACACAGCCAAGCCTTTCCGCCGCTATCAGCGAGCTTGAAAACCTGCTTGGCGCCCAGTTGGTGGAGCGAAACAAGCGTCAGGTCCTGATCACCCCGCTTGGCCGCGAGGTTGTTTCGCGGGCGCGAAATATTCTGCACGAAGTTGATGAACTGACCATGATGGCGCAGTCGGCAACCGAACCACTTTCAGGACCGATCAATTTTGGCGTGATCCCGACAATCGGCCCCTATCTTCTGCCCGATGTCATGAACCGCCTTAAATCCGGTTTCCCGAAATTGCAGCCCTTCCTTCGCGAAGACCAGACAGCCAAGCTTGTCGAACTGCTGGCAGCCGGGAAACTCGACATCGCGCTGATTGCCCTGCCGATCGAGGAAAACTGGCTCGAAGAAATGGACCTGTTTGAAGACAGGTTCGTTTTTGCCTGCAGCCCCGACAATCCGCTGACGCGCAAAAAGAAAATCGATATCGCTGATATCAAGGATGAAAAGCTTCTGCTTCTTGAAGACGGTCATTGTCTGCGCGATCAGGCTCTCGAAGTCTGTCAGAAAGCTGGCTGGAGCAAATCCGCCGATTTCCAGGCCAACAGCCTGTCGACACTGGTTCAGATGGTCGTCGCCGGTATCGGTGCCACCCTGCTTCCAGAAATGTCACTAGAGGTCGAGGCACGCCGACCCGAATCGCTTACCATTCTTCCGTTCC
>CBIHMD010000620.1:0-2160 GCA_966210655.1 uncultured Thalassospira sp. | reverse complement strand
GCGGATGTCGTCTATCCGGATTAGCGCAATACGCAAATCGAAGCCAAGTTCTTCCTTCGCCCAGATTGCGGTTGCGGCAAGGGCATCGCGGACGGCAGAAACCTTGTCGGGTGGGCAGGCAATAGCCGCCCCGTCCCCGCCAAAGATAAACGGAAAATCCGAATGCCCGATGGCATTGGTGGTTGCTGCAATGACCGAGGCCCCGACCATGTTGACTTCCTTGTAACGGCCTGCTTCTACCGCTTTGGTCGATCCGACAATATCGGATGTGCCAACCCACCAGTCATCGGGAAGAGTATGGTAAACTGACGGATCAAGCACCCTGGCGAAATCGTCGAAAACAGGTATGTCGAGATAGGGATTGGTCACAGGCAGCCTCGCAGGTTTCGGGTGCTCGCGCCTATGCCTCAGTAATGGGGCGGCGGTGCATCATCTTCTGGTGATGTACGCAGGAAATCGACAAGTCGTTTAATATCTTCGGCCATTAGTTTGTTGCGCCGTTCCAGCAGGTCGATCCGGTCCCACTGCGATTTGATCATGTCGGACATGTCATGTATCGAGCTTTCGAGATGGGCGATATGGATTTCAAGTTCGTCGATACGGTTGCTTGCGTCTTGGCTCATGGCGCGCTGGTTGTCCCGATTGGATAGGTGAAAACTTGCCGGGGACAATGTCCTGTGGCAGGAGTAAGACCCCAACCTAGCACAGATCAAAAAGATTGGTTAGCTGGCCCATGAGCGAATTATCCATCCTTGTCATTGTTGGTGTCGTTATCGCGCTGATCCTGATTTATGCTATCCGGTTGCGAACAGTGCCGATGCCAAGTCTCCGAATGGCGCGGGTAGAAATCATATCCTATCTGCCCAAGGAACCCTGCCGGGTGACGGATTTCGGATCGGGGTGGGGTGATTTGGCAATCAGTATCGCACGTGCGCGGCCCGATATCACCGTAACCGGGATCGAATTATCGCCCTTGCCCTATGCGGTCAGCCGCATTCGTGCACGGTTGGCACAGCTTGAAAACCTGTCGCTGGTTCGGGCGGATTTCAGAAAGCGTGATCAGGATCCAGGGGATGTTGTTGTCTGTTTTCTTGATCCGCGGATAATGGCCGATGTCGGCGATGTGTTGAGCCAGCGGATGACACCGGGCGGGATTGTGATTTCACGCGCCTTTGCCATTCCCGGCTGGCAGGCCTTTGGCGAAGTCCCGATGCAGTCGGGATCGGATATGCTGTATCTGTACCGGATGGGATCGCATCTGGCAGGATGACGCGCCGCCTAAGGCCCCCTGCTTTTTGCGTGTCATTCTTCTTCGTAAATCTTGATCAGGGCGGAATGGTCAAGATCGCCGCCGCCCATTTCGATCAGTTCCTCGTAAAGTTCAAGGGCAAGCCGCGAGAAGGGCAGCTCAAGACCCAGTTCGCCTTCTGAAAATTCAAGTGCCTGATACAGGTCCTTGCGCTGGGTCACGACCTTGCCGCCGGGTTCGAAATTTCGTTCGATCATGCGTTCGCCGTGTTTTTGCAGGATCGCGGAATCCGCAAAGCCGCCGGTCAGGGCGGATCGCATTTTACCAAGATCAACACCGGCCTCGTCGGCCATCGAAAAGGCTTCGGCAATCGCGCCGATGGTGATGCCGACGATCATCTGGTTGGCGGCCTTGGCGATCTGGCCCGATCCGATTTCACCGACATGGGTAACGCGTGATCCAAGTACACCAAAGACACGCTGGACACGTTGGAAATCTTCTTCTTCGGCACCGACCATGATGGTGAGTGTGCCGTTTTCCGCCCCGTGTGTGCCACCTGATACCGGGGCATCAATCCAGTGACCACCGGCTTCTTCAACCGCGTCCGCAAAGCGCCGTGTCGCATCAATGGCGGTTGTGCCCATATCGACCACAATCGTACCTTCTTCCATGCCGTCAATCACGCCGTCTTCGCCAAGCAGCACATTTTCGAGGGCCTCGGTATTGGCGACACAGATAATGACGATATCGGCATCGGCGGCGGCATCAGCCGGGGTCGGGGCAGTTGCAACACCAAGATCGTCAAAGGCATTAAGCGTTTCGGGATTGCGCGTATTGACGGTCAGGATCGCGCCTGCTTTTTCGAGATTGAGCGCCATCGGACGGCCCATCAGTCCCAAACCGATGAATGC
>CBIHMD010000619.1:0-2162 GCA_966210655.1 uncultured Thalassospira sp. | reverse complement strand
GTCTGGAACGATTTGATGAAATCGGGACGGCAATCGGGATAGATGAAATGATCCCCGCCATGAACGGCGGCCGCCACCGCATCCGCCCCGGCCGATGCCGCAGCCCCGAACGCCACCGCAAGCATGATGGCATTCCGGTTGGGAACCACGGTGATGCGCATGGTTTCTTCGGCATAATGGCCGTCGGGCACATCGATATCATCAGATGTCAATGACGACCCGGTCAGCAGTGCGCCAACTGGCGTCAGATCGACAATGTGATGTTTGACGCCAAGATCGCGTGCGGCACGCGCGGCGTAATCAAGTTCCTTTTTATGGCGCTGGCCATAATCAAACGAAATCAGGGAATGCAGTTTATGCTCGGCCGCGACCTTATGGGCCAGCGTGACGGAATCCAGCCCGCCAGAGCAGACGACAATCGTCTTCATATGTCATGTCTTTCGTGTTTTTAACCTGGTGCTACGACAGGGGAAGGAAACATCCCTTCCAAGGCGCGCGGTTTGACACGAAGGAGTACGGAAATCAAGGGAAAAACGCTGCTTTTGCGGCAGGTTTACCCCTTCACCCCGACAAGTACATGAAAACAAATCGGAACCTGAAAATGCCCGTCCGTCACATAAGGACGAAGGGCTTCGAACATCGCAGCATCAATCGCCCCGCGTTCCGCATCCGTGGCGGCACGTAATTGCGGCCCAAACAGCATTTCCATCTGCGGCTTCCAGAATGCCGTGCGTTCCGGGATGCGCCCGGCGGGATTATGGGTGGTGACGGTGATATCGCCAAACCCGGCCCGCGCCATGCGTGCAGTCGCCGACGTGGGATCGGCAAAGCCAAACAGATCAAGCCCCGCATCGGCAAACCCGGTGCCCAGCATATTGCCCAGAACCCCATCCATGGCGGCAAATAACGGATTATCGACCAGCGGCGCCCATAACATGAAAGCCGCCCGGCCCCCGGTACGCAACATGCGGTTGGCCTCGCCAAGCGCGGCATCGGGATCATTGCAGAACATCACGCCAAACCGGCACGAAATCGCATCCATCGTACCCGCCCCAAAGGGCAGCTTTTCCATATCGGCGGCAACCACCAACAGATTGCCAGTCCCCTCCGACCCGGCGCGCTCCGCCAGTCCGGTACACATGCTCGGCACGATGTCGGAGGCGATCACATGGCCGTGTAGGGTGGGGGCGCCCTCGCCAACCAGCATGCGCGCGATCCCGAAGGCCGGTTCCCCGACCCCGGACGCCAGATCAAGCACGGCCAATCCCCGCCCGTCGGCGGCCCGCGCCAAAGCGGGCAGATCGAGTGCGTCTATCAGATGCCGGTTGATCTTCTGTGCTGCGGGCGCGAGTTGATCCGCCCAGTTCAGCCAGTCTGAGGAGAGGTGGTGCCACACTTTAAAAATGCTCTTCAAAATTAAGGAGATGAAACTATTGGATGTAAACCTAGATCGTTGCAAGATGTCACCGATTTACTAGGAGCTAGTTTCTTTTGAAAAGTGGAGCAACGCCTAAGTGGCGCATGATTCGTCTTCTATTTAATCACCGCACAAGCAATCCGGTCCCCGGCATCGCCTGAGGGCTGGGATTTATAGTCGTCCGCACCGGCATGGATGATGACGGCCTTGCCGTGGATGTCGGTTTCGCCGGTGCCGTCAAAGCGCACGGCGTTATTGAGAATCTGGGCGTAAAGTTCGCCCTTGTCATTGACATACTGGTTCATCATGTCGCCCGCATGTGGGCCGTCGGCGAATTCGTGGCCGTGGGCTTTGTTGGTCGGGTTGAAATGGCCGCCGGCGGATTTGAAGCCTCCTTTCGCATCGCATTCCCCGTTTTCATGGATATGAAATGCCACCCACTGCCCGGGAGGAAGGTCACGAAGTTCGATCTTCAGGATCGCGGCATCCGGCACGCCATTGACCGTCAGTGTTCCGATTTCCGCACCGCTGGTATTGATAAAGCTTGATTGGGCTTCCTCGCCCGCCCTGGCATGGCCGGGCACAAGCGCCATCGCCGCACCAAGGGCAAGCAGGGCTGCCGTGGTGGCACTGGTCGCCAGTGCCATGCGGCGGGCATTGTTGACGTTGGTGGCGGTGGGGATAGCAGCGACATTTGATTTCGGGCGGCAGATGTTTTCGCGATGGAACATGGGAAATCCTCTGC
>CBIHMD010000618.1:0-2162 GCA_966210655.1 uncultured Thalassospira sp. | reverse complement strand
GGGTAAGGCGCCGCCTGTGGAAGTCCGCATGGCTGGCGGCAGCCTGCCTGGTGATACAAATATGAATAGCGGCCTTTAAATATCGGACATGGATATTCATTCCTGGATCCAAGAGACTGGCAATGTTCATAACTTTTGAAGTTTTTTCATATGCCGGTCCTGATCCTGCTTTTGGGCACGACGATTGTCTGGGCGATGCTTCTGGTGTGCAACCGGATTGCGTTGACGGCGTTTGACGTCGATGTCTATGCCATGACGTGCTGGCAGCTGGTTTTTGGTGGGCTGGCGCTGGTGTTGCTTGCCCCCGGCCGCGCCATTCCGTGGCGGCAATTCACGTTGCGGATCAATTGGGCCTATGGAATTTTGCGCGTCCTGACCGGGGTCAGTTGGACCGCGGCACTGGTTTATATCAGCGCCCCCGCAAGCGGGATTTTGTCGCAAACCGGCATGCCGATGGCAGCCCTTGCCGCAGCCCTTATCCTTGGCCGTGCACCGGGAAAATCGGAATGGTTCGGCCATGCGATCCTGCTTGGCGGGGCAGGCTTCCTTGCGTGGCATCTGCCTGACGGGTTTGCCAATCCGGCGGTGTGGCTGATGCTGGCATCCGAAGTCACGGCGATTTCATCATCGGTTCTGGCGGAAAAACACCCCGACAACCAGATCAGGGATGCATGGTCGCATTTGCGCTTTACCGGGGTTTTGCTGTTGATTACCGCCTCGGTCTTCCTGATCTTCCCGCCGCTGATCGGCTTTATCAGCCCGGTTCCAATCCCCTATACCTCGCTTGACGGGTTCTTCGGGATCGAAACCATATTGGCCGGTCTGATCCTTGGCACGCTGTTGCGCGGCCCTGCCATGGTCCTGACATTGCGCTCAATCAAGACAGCCGGGATGGAGAAATACATTCTTGCGACCAGTATCCTGCCCTTTATCCTGCTGGGGCTCGAAATGCTTGCCGCGCGGTTTGACCTGACGCCGGCCCCGACCCATGACAGCGTCTTCTGGATTTCGGCCCTTCTGGTGATGCTGGGCATTGTTCAGATCACCTATTCGAAACGTCGCCATGCCAGACGCCAGAAGGCACTTGGTACGACCAACCCGGCCGCAGCAGCCCCCACCGCCACGGCCTGAATACGAAAAGAACAAGACGCGCCCCCTCGCGCCACCAATGCAGGGTCGCCCTGCGGTGAGGAGCCCCTTTCTCCTGACCGCATCCTCAAACGGCCAGCCTCCCAAAAAATTGGTCGTTCGACCCTGTTTCCATCCGGCTAGTCTCCCTTCCGGATGGACCGAAACGCCCGGTTTCCCCGACCGGGCGTTTCCTGTTTCTGCGGGACCACACACTTCGCGATAAAATTGCCATCCCCGCATTGATGAAACTTGAAATTGATACGCGCGAAAATTTGCCTAAACTGCCTGCACCCCGAAAAGGGGCAAGAGGGACAAACAAGCGCCTGAAAACGGGCCGCAAACCGCGCGGGGATTATCCATGACAAGCCTGCAACAGCCAGACAATTACGAAACACTCAAAGCCAAGATCAGCACCGCAGCCATTGTCGGCCATACCACCGACAGCACCGCGAAAATCTGGGTTCGAGCCTATATGGCCGGTCTCTGGACACTGATCGTAAGTGCACAGAAGCTGCCCGAGGATGCCTATGACCTGTCAGGCAAAAGCCTTGCTGAGATGAAGGATGAAAACACCGATATCGTTTTCATGGCCGAACGCAATTTCACCCATCAGACCGACCTGACAACGACATTCGAGGTCAGCGGCCTTAAAGCCGATACGCGCTATTACTATTATCTGGCGTCTGACAAGCTTGGTCTTGATCGCTGCATCGAGATGGGTGGCGATCACGCATACTGGTTCAGGACCCTTGCCAAAAATCCTCAATCCCTGCAATTCGGGTTTTATTCCTGCCACGACCCGTTCAGCGTCACACCCAACAGCGAAGGCGCATGGGACAAGTTTTATGACGTGCTAAACGAACGGCGCGCCGATTTCGTGATTGGCGGGGGCGATCAGGTTTATTGCGACACCAACCATAAATCGCAAATCCAGGATGTATGGGTTTGGCTTAAGAATAACAAAAACGCGTTGCTGGCGACCTATCGCAAGCCCGACGGAAGCCTCAATGAACCCGCCATCATCGACTATT
>CBIHMD010000617.1:0-2171 GCA_966210655.1 uncultured Thalassospira sp. | reverse complement strand
GTTCAGGGCTCGGTATGCCGTATTTGCTATCCAGCCGGGAAACCGACAGGCGCGACAGGGTTCCACCCTTTTTATTGTAGAACCGTAATAATTCTTCTTCGCCTTCCAGCGTGACTGTATTGGCCACCAGCCGCCCATGCATCGGCAGGATATCCCAGCACCGATCCATCAGACCGGGGGTCGTAATACCGCCGCCGACAAAAATCGCATCAGGTGTCGGGAGCTGATCGACGAAGGCAATTGCGTCCTCGATCGCCTTTTGGCGGATGACCAGATCGGGTGTGCCAAGGCGGATGGCATTCTTGCCGATCAGATCGCACCGTTTTGCATCGCGTTCAATGGCGATGGCCTGCCCACCTGCACGCATCCATTCGATGGAAATCGAACCGCAGCCAGCCCCCAGATCCCAAAGCATGGCGTCGCGCCATGGGGCAAGGGATGCCAGTGTCTGGGCACGAATTTCCGATTTGGTGATCATGCCGTCATGGATGAAGGCATCATCGGGCAGACCGGCACCATTGCCCAGAACGCGGCTTTTGGGGCCGGCCACCAGATCAATCATGATCAGGTTCAGCGGATCGACCGGTTTGACATCGGGCATTGAGGTTGCGGTGGATTGCCATGTCTGTGCGGTTTGGGTGGTGATGCGTTCCTGTGTGCCGCCCAGCCGTTCGCAAATCGTCATATGGCTTTGATCGTAGCCGGCTTCGCACAGCATAACCGCCACCAGTGCAGGGGTACTGCCATCGGCACTAAGCGCGATCAGCTTACCGCGCGGGCGCAGGCGCGATCGCAGGATTTCCGGTTCGCGCCCGTGCAACGTGATCACATCGCATTCGGCAAGCGCCCAGCCCATGCGGGCGGCGGCCAGACTGATGCTGGATGGATGCGGGATGACGGTAATTGATCTGGAGCCGAAATAATTGACCAGTGTATTGCCGACACCAAAGAACATCGGGTCGCCACTGGCCAGGATAACCGGGTTCTGATCAAGGCAATCCTCGATCAGGGGCATATTGGCTTCGAACGGGGTAATCCAGCTGTTCTGGATGGCAATATTTGATCCGGGCAACATGGCGATATGGCGTTTGCCGCCAAAAATAACGCTGGCGGTTTCAAGTATCTGACGCGCAATCGTACTTATTCCGTCATAACCGTCTTCACCAATGCCAATCACGGTGATTTTGCCGTTAAGGGGCGACTGTTCGTTCATTTGCCATCCCCTTTGTCAGCGTCTGTGGGGTTTGCGGTCGTGCCATCCGGTGTCTGCCCCGGCGATGCAAGGCGCGCCAATGCGTTAACCGTTGCCGCCGTCACCGCACTGCCACCAAACCGGCCGCGCAATGTGACAAACGGGATGTCACCGGCATGGGCAATCAGGGCTTCTTTGCTTTCCTCGGCTCCGACGAAGCCCACCGGCATGCCGATGATCAGTGCCGGTTTCGCCAGACGGTTCGAAATGACGGCTTCAAGCAGATGAAAAAGCGCGGTTGGTGCGTTGCCGATGGCAATTATTGCACCATCGATATGATCGGCCCAGTCTTCGATGGCAGCAGCCGACCGTGTGGTGCCAAGTTTGCCCGCGCGTTCAGCATTGCCATCCATATTCAGGGTGCAAATGACTGGGTTCTGTTGGGGCAGAAGGCGGGAAATGATCCCGTGACGAACCATTTCCGCATCACAAAGGATTGGCCTTCCCTTTTGCAGCGATCCGATTGCAGCAGGTGCGACATTGTCGCCAAATGCAATTTTATCTGCAATTTCAACCATGCCACAGGCATGGATGACCCGCACGGCAACCGACCGCAATTCTTCGGGAAAGCGGGCGAGATCGGCTTCGGCTTCGATGGTTGCGAAGCTTTGCCGATAGATTTCCTGCGGGTCTCGCAGATAGTCGAACATCGCCGCGCCTTTCGCAGGGAACGGAGGGCGACCGGTCAGGAACCGGTCGCTTTATTGGTTTCGTGGCTGTGACCGTGATCATGGTTGTGGTCATGAGAATGACCGTGGGAATGCCCATGAGAATGATCATGATGGTGTCCGTGACCATGGCTGTGGCCGTGGGAATGTCCGTGGCTATGCCCGTCGGTACCAATACCCATCACATGATGATGATGCCCGACCTGTGGTGTTGCAACGTCGCCTTCATATCCAATGATCTGTTCGCGATA
>CBIHMD010000616.1:0-2178 GCA_966210655.1 uncultured Thalassospira sp. | reverse complement strand
GGAAGCCGGGCGGTGTCGAAACCGTCCCGACGCAGATTTTTGCCATGCTGCGCAATTCCATCAGCCCGGAAATCAATGCACTTGGCGCTGTCATGGTGATCTTCACCATTGCCTTGCCGCTGATTGCCACCGCCATTGCACGCATCGCATCGGCGCAAAAAATACGGGCACAGAAAACAACGGCGTAACATACAACCAGATACCGCGGGGAACCGCCAAAACCAACAACAAGACCTAAAATAAAATGGATAAAAACCTTTATCAGGAGGCCTTAAATGGACGAGACGAAACGCTATGAACACTTGCTTACCCGCCTTAAAGACGGCGACATCAACCGTCGTACCTTCTTAACCGTTCTGGGGGCTGCGGGTGTCACCGCCGGGATCACCGGTGGCCCGATGGGCATGCTGGCCCGCAACGCCCGTGCCGCAACACCAGAACAGGTCCGCTTTGACGGCTGGGGCGGTGTGGTATCCGAGGCATTCGAAAAATACGCCTTTGCCCCCTATACCGGAAAAACCGGGATCAAGGTCGTATCGGGCACCTTTGGCGGGGCGGACGAATATATCGCCCGTGTCAAAGCCGGCCAGCCGGGCGAGTTCAACCTTGCCCACCTTTCTGGTGTGTTTGACTATGCCCGCTATCATGGTCTGGAACTGACATCCGAACTGAACGAAGCCAATATTCCGAACCTGAAAAACGTCATTCCCGGCCTGATCGAACCGCTGCGCAAAATCACCGGCGGCACCATTTCGGCGGTTCCCTATGATTACGGCACCACCGGCATTGCCTATAACCGCAAATATATCAGCGACGATGAAGCCAAGGCCAAAGGTGCCAAGCTGATGGTCGATGAAGCTTACAAAGGCAAGATCGGCGGCTGGGGCGAATGGAAAACCCGCGTCTGGTACGGTGCCCTGCAATCCGATCAGGACCCGAATGCGATCAAGGATATCGATGCGGTCTGGGACATGATCCGTGCCCATCGCGATCTCGCCCTGAAATACTGGAGTTCGGGGGCGGAACTGATGAGCCTTCTGGCAGAAGAAGAAATCTATGTCACCGAAGGCTGGTCCGGCCGCATCAAGGCATTGCAGGATCAGGGCCATGACATCGGCTATCTTGATCCGAAAGGTGGTCTTGGCTGGCAGGAATGCCTGTTTGTTCTGCGTGGAAGCCCGATGGCCGCCTGTGAAGAGCTTCTGAACTTCATGCTCGAACCCGAAGTCGCGATTACGGTTGCCGAAGGCCAAAGCTACCCACCTGCCCTTGACCCGCAGAAAGTCGAACTTGGCAAAGTCATCCCGACCCTGCCCGCGTTTGATCCATCCGGCACGCTCAAGGAACTCAGCTTCTTTGATCCGGCCTACTGGAATGAAAACGAAGCCGACTGGTCAAAAACCTTCTCGCGGGTTCAGCGCGGCTACTAAGCCGGACTGATCGCATAAACCGGATCTCCGGTCGCTGGTTTCGAACTGGCGGCCGGGACACCACCGCCTTTTTCTGACAGGGTTAATTGTGATGGCTGACATCGAAAATGCGGTCGAACTGCAAAATGTCGTCAAGCGTTACGGCGAATTTACCGCCGTGCAACGCATGGATCTGACCGTGCCCGACAATAGTTTTGTGACCTTTCTGGGTCCGTCAGGCTGCGGCAAGACCACGACACTTCGCATGATTGCCGGGCTGACCGACATTACCGAGGGTGACTTGCTGATCCGTGGCAAGCGGGTCAATGCCCTGCCGATCCACAAACGCAATCTGGGGCTGGTGTTTCAGAACTACGCCCTATTCCCGCACAAATCGATTTACGACAATATCGCCTTTGGCCTGAAATACCGCAAAGTGTCCAAATCCGACATCCGCGACAAAGTCAATCGCGCCCTTGATCTGGTGCAATTGCCCCATGTTGCCGACCGGTATCCAAATCAGCTTTCCGGCGGGCAGCAGCAGCGTATTGCACTGGCGCGTGCCATCGTGATCGAACCCGATGTGCTGTTGCTGGACGAACCCCTATCCGCCCTTGACGCCAACCTGCGCGAAGAAATGCGGGTCGAACTTAAACGCATCCAGCGCGAACTGGGTATCGCAACCGTTTTCGTAACCCACGATCAATCCGAAGCCCTTGCTATGTCCGACAAACTGGTGGTGATGAATAACGGTGTTGTCGAACAGGAA
>CBIHMD010000615.1:0-2178 GCA_966210655.1 uncultured Thalassospira sp. | reverse complement strand
AAGAATATGAACCCGCACCGGCCCCCATTCATATCGTCCATCCCGAAGGCCGCCATGCACCGGCAAAGGTCCGGGCCTTTATCGATCTGGCGGTTGATCGTTTGCGGGCGGATAAACGCATCAATTAGGGGGTATTTTCAACTGTTGCGCGTGATAGGATCGGTCGTCGCGTTATCGGGGATGTGACGTCAGGCGGGGATCAGGGTTTGGGGATTTTACCAGCACGGGTTGGTCGCATTGTCGGCAATGTGATGCAGATCGGTTTGCGCACCGTTTTGCCGCCGCGTTGTGGCGGATGCGGTACGGTGACCGATACGGTACATGCGGTTTGTGCCGATTGCTGGGCCGGGCTTCGATTTATTTCCGATCCGCTTTGTGCGTGTTGCGGGTATCCGTTTGAAATTGCCGGTGATGATGGTGGCAACGACGATGCGGGCGATGGCATTCTGTGCGGTGAATGTTTACGAAAAAGCCCGGCGTTTGATGCTGCGCGGGCGGCACTGGTTTACGATGGTGGCAGCCGCGATTACCTGCTGCGGTTCAAGCATGGGGACCGCACCGATCTGACGCCGCTTTTAAGTCGGTGGCTGTTGCAGGCGGGGCGGGAGTTCTGGGTTGATGCGGATCTGATCATTCCCGTACCGCTGCATCGGACCCGGCTTTTGATGCGTCGATATAACCAGTCCGGGTTGCTGGCAGCATCCCTGTCACGGCAAACAGGAATTGCGTGGCATGGCACGGTACTCCGGCGGTTGAGAAAAACACGCAGTCTGGGTGGCTTGGGGGCATCGTCGCGCAAGCGTGAAGTTGGCGGTGCCTTCGGGGTGGATGACAGGATTGCTGCGCGGATCGGGCTGGCCGGTGCGCGTGTGGTTTTGATTGATGATGTGCTGACAACCGGGGCGACGGCCAATGCCTGTGCGCGGATTCTAAAGCGCGCCGGAGCCATGCAAGTACGCCTGATCACGGTTGCACGGGTGGTGCGATGACGCGCTGCGAAATATCTGTTATAGAACGGTCATCCAACAAGTTTTACCGGTCGTAATTCGGTGCCAAGGTGCATAAACATGCCCCGTCGCATGGATCGCGGCCTGATGAAAAGGAACATGATTAGATGGCAAAAGTCGAAGTTTACGCCACCGAATGGTGCCCTTATTGCAAGCGTGCCCGCAAGCTTCTGGAAGAAAAGGGTGCCAAATACGAACTGATTGATGTGATGATGGAACCGCGTCGCAAAAAGGAAATGATGGATCGTGCGAATGGCCGTCATACCGTGCCGCAGATTTTCATCAATGACGAACATATCGGCGGCTGCGACGAACTTATGGCGCTGAACGCCAAGGGCGGTCTGGACAGCAAGCTGTCGGCATAAGTTCGGGATTTCCAAAACGGGTGGCAACGATTGTTGCCACCCGTTTATTTTTTGATATCGGATGCCGTTTCAAGCGTTTTGCGGAATTCCGAAAATGCCGGGGTATCAAAACCCGGACGGCAGGCCAGAAAGGTATCAACCTTCATCAGGGGATGTTCCCTGACCGGACCAAGATGACGCATAAGATCAACGACACTGCGTGGCATGATGCTGATGCATGATCCGGCGGCGGTGCAGGCAAGCATGGCGTGATAAGACCCGACTTCCTGAACCGCGAAATATTCCCTGATGGATCCGAACCCGGTAAGCCATTCTTCGGCCAACGCTCGATAGGTGCAACCCGGTGCGAAGGCCGCCAGTGACTTTGGCTGGATGTCGCTGGCACTAAGAATATCGGGATGCCCGGGCGGGAGGAGCAATGCCAGTTCTTCGCGAAACAGGGCACGGGTATCAAGCGTTCCGGGTTCCAGCCACCATTCCCCCGACGGTATCGCAATCAGTGCGCAATCAATGCGGCGGGCCAGAAGGCCATCGACAAGCTGTCGGGTGGGTGCTGTTGATAGTTCAATCGTGACGTCGGGAAATGCCTTGTTATAGGCAGCGAGTGGAACGGGAAGGCGGCTGGCGACGGTGCTTTCCATCGAACCGACACGCAGGGTTCCGGCCGGGGCCGAGGGATTGACCACCTGACGTGCTTCGTCGGCAAGGTTCAGGATGCGGTCGGCATATTCCAGAAAGGTTTCGCCTTCCTGTGTCAGGATCATGCGTTTTTTATCGCGTTGAAACAGGGCAACACCGATTTCCGT
>CBIHMD010000614.1:0-2181 GCA_966210655.1 uncultured Thalassospira sp. | reverse complement strand
GGCCGCACTCAAGCTTTCGCTTGCGGGGTCGGGGGAACGATGTGCGGCCTTTTCTGTCTGATTGCGCTATGTCCTGTTTTTAATGTGCGTCGGCGGATGGCTTGCCCGATCTTGCCGGACGTGCGAGCGGCAGAAGCAGCAAAGCCAGAATGAAGATGCCTGCCATGGCAAGCTGCACATCGTTAAATGAAATCATGCTGGCCTCGCGGGTCACGATATTGACGATGGATTTCATCGCACTTGCATGCGGATCGGGCAGTCCCATGGCGCTGTATCGTGCCGTCATGGTCGCCAGATAATTCTGGAAGGCTGTGCTGGATGTATTGATATGTTCGGCCAGATGGGCGAAATGCAGGTCGGTGCGTTTATCGAGCATGGTGTTGATCGCAGCCAAGCCAATCGCCCCGCCAAGGTTACGCATCAGGTTATAAAGGCCACTGGCGTTTTTGATCTTTTCCGGCGGCAAGGTACCAAGTGCCAGATTGGTGATCGGCAGCATGCAGAACATCAGGGCAAAACCACGAACCGCCTGTGGCAGGATCAGTTCGTGGAACGATACCTGACTGTTCTGAAAACCGTTCAGGGCAACCCCAACCGCAAACAGCGCCAGGCCAAAGCCAAGAACGACACGTGCGGGTAGTTTCGCCGTAAGTTTCCCGGCAATCGGGGCCGATATGAACTGGCAAATGCCGGTGACCGCCATGATGGTGCCGATTTCCAGACTGTCATAGCCGCGCACACGGCCCAGCAGCAGCGGCAGGATATAGACGCTGCCATAAAGCCCGATGCCAAGTGTGAAGCTGAAGATGCAGCCCATGGCAAAGTTGCGATCCTTGAACGAGCGCAGATCAACAATCGGATGATCATAGGTAAACATGCGCCGGAAGAAATAGAGCCCCGAAATCACGCAGATGATGGTGCCATACACGATGGCACGTTCATCAAACCAGTCGTCTTTCGGCCCCTCGTCCAGCACATATTCCATACTGCCCAGGAATGCCGCCATCGCAAGCAACCCACGCAGATCAAAACCCCGCAGCAAGGACCGGTCGCCACGATCGACATCAAGCGTGATGGCCACCACAAGCGCGATCAGCATGCCCGGCAAAACGTTGATCAGAAACAGCCAGTGCCACGAAAACGATTGCGTAAGATACCCGCCAAGCGTCGGACCGACCGTCGGCGCCATGGTCGCGATCAGGCCGATCATCACCGATGCCGTATTACGTTTATCAGCCGGGAAAATGATATAGGTCGTGGCGAACACGGTCGGGATCATTGCCCCGCCAAGGAACCCTTGCGCGGCACGGAACCAGATCATGCTTTCGATTGACCAGGCAAAGGCAGAGGCGATACTGAAAATCGTGAAACCGATGGCGGATGACACAAATAGCCAGCGCGTCGAGATCAGGCGCGACAGAAAACCCGAAAGCGGGATCATGACGACTTCGGCGATCAGGTAACTGGTCTGGACCCAGCCGATTTCATCAGGACTGGCCGACAAACCGGCCTGAATGTTTTCAAGCGAGCTTGCAACGATCTGGATATCAAGGATCGCCAGAAACATGCCAACCACCATCGCGACCCAGCCGATGAACTTGGTGGTATCGACATGCTGCACCGGAACATCGGGCCGGGCTATGGAACCGGGGCTGGTGGCGGCACTGCTCATTTCAGTTGCGCTCCGACAGTTCCGGCGCGGGCGTTACGACACTGGCAAGGCCGGTACCTGTGGCATGCTCTCCCCCATCGTCATCGCGGACATCTACATTGACAACAACCGACAGACCGGGACGCAGGGCCTTGGCAAGTTCGCTGTTATCAAGGGCGATACGGACCGGGACGCGCTGGGTGATTTTGGTGAAGTTGCCTGTGGCATTTTCAGGCGGCAGCAAACTGAACTGCGCGCCGGTTGCCGGGGCAAAGCTTTCAACCCGACCGGTGATATCGGCATCGGGGAAAGCATCGACTTCGATATTCACCTTCTGGCCCGGTGCCATATGGCCGATCTGGGTTTCCTTGAAATTGGCCACAACATAAACGCCCGGAAGCGGCACGAGCACAAGCAACTGTTCGCCGGGCTGGACCAATGCGCCGGTCTGAACCGACCGGTTACCGATCACACCATCAAAAGGCGCATAGATGCGAGTATCGTCAAGCGCCTGCTGGGCGATATCGCGC
>CBIHMD010000613.1:0-2184 GCA_966210655.1 uncultured Thalassospira sp. | reverse complement strand
CCCGGTAATGGAACAGGGGCGGCTTGGTGCGCGGACCGTGCCGATTGGCTGGGGTCAGGAAATGCGCGATCAGGCGGCGATGGTGCGCGAGGCATCGAAATGGGAATACGAGCTTAAAGTCCCCGAACAGGTGCCCGACGTGGTTGACCGGGCCTATGCAATCGCGTCCTCGGTCCCGAAGGGGCCGGTTTATGTTTCCCTGCCGCGCGAGGTTTTGTGCGAACCCTGCCCGGGGGATGCGATTGACGCGCCGCTTCGCATGCAGCCGGTCCGGGTGATGCCGCCAAGCGAAAGCCTTGAGGATGCGGCGCGCATCCTTGCCAATGCCAAGAACCCGGTGATCATTGCCCAGCGTGGCACGGGCACGGCGCAAGCCTTTGATCGCCTGTCGTCACTGGTTGATCAGTGGGGTATTCCGGTGGTGCAATATTGGGCGATCCAGCTTGCCCTTGGCACCGATCATCCGATGATGGCGGGCATGGATCCGGCACCGTGGCTTCGCGACGCTGACGCGGTTCTGGTGATTGATTGCCTTGCGCCATGGTCGCCCGATATTCATACGCTACGCCCCGATTGCAAGGTGATCCAGATCGGGCAGAACCCGCTTTATTCGCGTTTTCCGGGGCGCAATTTTGCCGCCGATCTATCGCTTACCGGGGAAACCGGCGATGTGATCATGGCACTGGCCGATGCGCTGGATCATTACCATGCCGATCATCGCGAAACATGCGCGGACCGGCGTGAAAAGGTCGCGGCGATCAATGCGGGCACGCGCAAAAAGGTGCTGGCGGCGGCCGATGCCGGATCGGTTGATCCGATGAGCAAGGCGTTTGTTTCGCGCTGCCTGTCGGAGGCGATTGCCGGGCGGTCGGCAACGGTGTTTTCGGAACTCGGCTGCCCGCTGGAGCCGCTTTCGCTTTCGGAGCACAGTAGCTGGTATCAGGAGCCGCATTCCGGCGGGCTTGGCTGGTCCTTCCCGGCATCGATGGGCTATCAGTTGGCGGATAAAAACAAGCTGGTGGTCGCCACCATGGGCGATGGATCATATATGTTTGCCAACCCGACGGCGTGCCATCAGATCGCCGAGGCGCTGGAGCTTCCGATCCTGATCCTTGTTCTGAACAACAATGAATGGGGGGCGGTGCGCCAGTCGGTGACCGGGATGTATCCCGATGGCTATGCGGCGAAAACCAATCAGATGCCCCTGACCGGCCTTAAGCCCAGCCCCGATTTCACCAAGGTCGCGGAAGCCAGCCGGGCATGGACGGCGAAGGCCGAACGGGCGACCGATTTGCCGGAAATCCTGCGCCGTGCAATTGCGCATATCGATACCAACCGCAGCCATGCGCTGGTCGAGGTGACGATTGCACCGTAAGGGGTGGCGACATTGAGCTGATGATAAAAGTCGGGTGTCATGGTGATGAGGCCCGGTTTTTTTATGATTTAAGCGTGTTCCCGGATTATGATCGCCGGATTGTGAAAACATTCAAAACAGGCATTCGCAGCACATGAAGAAACCGACGGAAAATCATTCGGATCAAGGCGGGGCGGCTGTGGATGTCCATGACGGTGTGAAGCTGCTTGATAGCGGTGTGAACTTTGTCGGCGAACAGGTGAGCTATCCCAAGGGCAAGGCACGCATCAAATCGGTGCTGGCGACAATGGCGCCGGGGCAGAAAACCGGCTGGCACAAGCATGGCGTGCCGACCTATGGATATATCCTTGAGGGGCAGATCACGGTTGATTACGGCGACGGGGGAAAAACCACCTATCGCGCCGGGGAAGGCGTGCTTGAGGCGATGGATTACTGGCATGAGGGGATCAATGACGGTGATGTTCCCGCACGTGTCGTTGTCGTCTTCATGGGGGCCGAGGGCGCGGAAAACGTGATCTACAAGCCAGAAGATGCATCCGACTGAGTTTTGATTTTATGGGGCAGAAAGTGGCTTGCTTGGTTCTTTCTGGGGAAGGAGCGACTGGGCATCGATTTTACTCCTGTAGGCATGTGAAGGTGCGATTGCGCCATAATCGTCCACGAAGATGTTTCCGAGTTTCTTGTGAGCTATACGATTACGTGATTGTCGAATTCATTGATAACTTTTTCGTAGTTAGCAAGATATAGATCAAACCAACGACTTCCGTTTTTGCTTTTGTGTGGGTAGTCCATGAGTAGGCGTCCCACAC
>CBIHMD010000612.1:0-2185 GCA_966210655.1 uncultured Thalassospira sp. | reverse complement strand
AAGGACATGACCGAGTTGCAAAGCCTTCAGGTGACCGATCAGCTTGCGCAATCCTATCGTTCCGGTCCGATTGAAAGCCGTTATATCGTCAGTCAAACCATTCAGGTCCGCACCGACAATGTCGATGCCATCGTCGCGGCAACGCAGGATATCGGCAAATTGCTTCAGGGTGGTATCGTTCTGGGTGGGCAGGGTTATAATCCCGGCCCGAGTTTTATGTTCACCAAGCTTAACGACATCAAGCCGGAAATGATTGCTGCCGCAACTGCCAATGCCCGCGATGCGGCCCAGCAGTTTGCAACCGATTCCGGTGGCCGTCTGGGCGGTATTCGCCGCGCAACGCAGGGATTGTTCCAAATTCTTCCGGCTGATGGTGCGCCGAACAGCACGGAAAGCCAGCAGATCAATAAAACCGTGCGCGTTGTTACCACCATGGAATATCTGATCGAGGATTGATCTTATTTGGCCGGGCCTGTTGACCGGGCCGGTCGACTTGTCCGGTTGACTTGCCCGGTTGACTTGTCTGGCAAAAATGGTTCTATGCGGCGCATGGCGCAGCTGATCCTTTTTAACAAGCCGTATGGCGTTCTGACCCAGTTTACCGACCGTGAAAACGGTCGGGCGACGTTGGCTGACTATATCGATCTGCCCGGTGTCTATGCCGCCGGGCGGCTGGATCGCGATAGTGAAGGGTTGCTGCTGCTGACAGATAACGGGCCGCTGAATGCCCAGATCGCCCATCCGAAATTCAAAAAACCGAAAACCTATTGGGTTCAGGTCGAGGGCGAGCCGACCGAAGAAGCCCTTGCCGCCCTTCGTGGCGGGGTCGAGTTGAAAGACGGCATGACCCGCCCGGCGCGTGCGCGCCTGATGGGGGAGCCGGAAAATCTTTGGCCGCGCGATCCGCCCGTGCGGTTTCGCAAATCGGTGCCGACAAGCTGGATCGAGCTTAGCATTACCGAAGGCCGCAACCGGCAGGTCCGCCGCATGACGGCGGCTGTCGGGTTTCCGACCCTGCGTCTGATCCGCTATGCTATCGGTGACTGGACGCTGGATGATCTTGCGCCCGGTGACTGGCAGGCCATCGAGGTCAGTGCACCGGAAGCCACCCCGATACAGGTCAAGCCCCTGCCGGGGAATATGCATGCCAGCCGGCGGCCCCGCACCGAGGGCGACGGTAAAAACACATTCCGGCCCGCACGACCGCAAAAGTCGCGCAACCCCAAACAGTCACGCGGCGGCAAGCCGCGCGCACCCAAAGGATAAAGGCAATGCTGAGTTATCTGCACGGCTTTCACGCGGGCAACTTTGCCGATATTCACAAGCATGCCGCGATGCGGATGATCCTTGATTATCTGTGCAAAAAGGAAAAACCGTTTTGCGTGATCGATACCCATGCCGGGTCAGGCTGGTACGATCTTGGCAGTGCGCAGTCGGCGAAAACCGGTGAATGGAAAAACGGCATCGCCGCCGCCCAGCAAAAGGGAAATGCCCCCAAACAGATGCAGCCCTTCCTTGATCAGATCGCGGCGTTTGATCCGATTGCCAAGGGCCGCGATTACGGCGTGTTCGAGGATGATGACCTTAAGGGGCCGTTTTATCCGGGATCGCCATTTATCATGCGCGAATTGCTGCGTGATCATGATGAAATGATCCTGATGGAATTGCATCCGCGCGAATATGACCTGCTGGATTACAGTGTTGAACGCGATCCGCGTATTCACCTGCACAAGCGCGACGGTTACGAAGGACTGGTTGGCATGATGCCGCCGGCCATTCGGCGGGGCCTGGTCCTGATGGACCCGAGTTACGACGTGAAACAGGATTATCAGAAGGCGTCGAGTTCAATCAAACGCGCCTGGGAAAGGTGGGAAAAAGTCATTTTCATGCTGTGGTATCCGATCCTTGAGGCCGGGTTTGATGCCGAACTGCGTGAAAACTTTGCCCGGATCAAAGCCAAGGGCGGTGTGCTTTGTGCGGAGCTTTCGACCAATCAGGGCGGAGCGAAGGGACGCATGCGCGGCACGGGACTTATGATCATCAATCCGCCTGATGGATTTGATCAGGAGTTTGATGAGATCGGTCAGTGGCTGTGTGATGCCGTCAAATTGCCGGGGCCTGCAACGCACCGGACCCATAGGCTGGAGCCGTCGCAATAGTGTTGCACGGGCAAACTGATCGGGAC
>CBIHMD010000611.1:0-2191 GCA_966210655.1 uncultured Thalassospira sp. | reverse complement strand
ATCGAGCTTCGGAATCGTCTGACCTGGGCGGTTCTGGCACTCTTTATCTCTTTCGGCATCTGTTATTACTTTGTCGAAGATATTTACGGTTTCCTTGTCCGGCCATTGGCCGACGTTATGGGGCCGGACCGGCGCATGATCTATACCGCGCTCACCGAGGTATTCTTCACCTATGTAAAAGTTTCGTTCTTTGCTGCGTGCTTTGTTTCGGCACCGGTGTTTCTTGGGCAGTTCTGGGCGTTTGTCGCGCCGGGGCTGTACAAGAACGAACGCTCGGCTTTCATGCCGTTTCTATTTGCTACACCGGTATTGTTTCTGGCAGGCGGGGCGCTGGTTTATTATCTGATCATGCCGCTGGCGTGGAAATTCTTCCTCAGCTTTGAAAGTGCCGGGGGCGCATCTGGGCTTGCCATTCAGCTTGAAGCAAAGGTTGGCGAATATCTTTCGCTGGTTATGAAGCTGATTTTTGCCTTTGGCCTGTGTTTCCAGTTGCCGGTGTTGTTGACCCTGATGGCGCGAGCCGGGATCGTGACAGCAGACTCGCTTGCCAAACGCCGTAAATATGCGGTTGTGATCGCCTTTGTCTTTGCCGCGGTACTGACGCCACCCGATTTGATTTCGCAGGTTGGTTTGGCTATTCCGATTATCATCCTGTACGAAATTTCCATCGTGATGGCACGGATATCGGAACGTAAGCGTGCGCGCCGCGAAGCGGAAGAAGACGCCGAGCTTGACGGAAAAGAAGAAGATACCGAAAGCAACAAAGATGATGTAGACGCCCAAGGGTCAGCTGCTGCGGCAGCAGATTATGGCGACGGCGATGGCAAAACGGACGACAAGAGTGATTTCCAGGCACTTGCCGGTTCTGCGCCAAAGCTTGATACGTCTTCGTCATCCCGATCTTCGGGTTCCGCGAAAGGCGACGATGACGAGGATGATTTCAACAGCGCGCGCTGATTGAATTATCCGGTTCTCGAAAGTCCGATCTGGCGGGGTGGACCAAGCGTCCACCCCATCGTATAAAAGCCCGAATAATTGCCCGAATAGTTGAAGAATAAGGTGCCGTTTCATGCACGACATTAAATGGATTCGTGACAATCCCGAGGCCTTTGACGCGGCGATGACCGCGCGCAAGGTTGAAATGACCGCCCAGCGTCTGATCGATATCGATGCAGACCGTCGTCGTCTGATGACTGAACATCAGGAAATGCTAGCGCGCCGCAAATCCATTTCCGGTGAAATAGGCAAACTGCGCCAGAGTGGCGGCAATGCCGACGAGCTGATGTCCGAGATGAGCACGCTCAAAGACCGGATCAAGGACGCCGAAGACGGACAGGCAGGTCTTAACGAGCAGCTTGATCTTTTGCTGTCGTCGCTTCCCAACGTCATGGATGCGGAAGTGCCCGCAGGCGAAAGCGAAGATGACAATGTTGAAGTTCGTAAAAGGGGAACTCCCGGCGAATTTGACTTCAAGCCGCTTGAACATTTCGATATCGGCGACAAGCTTGGCATGATGGATTTCGAAACTGCGGCTAAACTTTCGGGTTCGCGTTTTGTTATTCTGCGTGGTGGCCTAGCAAAGCTTGAACGGGCATTGGGCCAGTTCATGCTGGACCTGCATGTGAACGAGCATGGCTACGAAGAAACCATCACGCCAATGCTGGTGCGCGATGATGCGATGTTTGGCACCGGTCAGCTGCCGAAGTTTGCCGAAGATTCGTTCAGAACTACCAACGATATGTGGCTGATCCCGACATCCGAAGTGACCCTGACCAATCAGGTGGCGAGCGAAATTATCGACGAAGCCGCATTGCCGCTTCGCTATACCGCGCTGACCCAGTGTTTCCGTTCGGAAGCCGGTTCGGCAGGGCGTGACACACGCGGCATGATCCGTCAGCACCAGTTTTCAAAGGTTGAAATGGTGTCTGTGGTGGCAGCCGATAAATCGAACGAAGAACTTGATCGTAAAACCCGCTGTGCGGAAACGGTTCTGGAACGTCTCGAACTTCCATACCGGACGGTGGTTCTCTGTTCGGGCGATATCGGTTTTGCCGCTCGCAAAACGTTTGATATTGAAGTCTGGCTTCCGGGGCAGGGCAAATATCGCGAGATTTCGTCCTGCTCGAACACGGGTGATTTCCAGGCACGTCGCATGAATGCGCGTTACCGTGCCGCAGGCGACAAGAAAACC
>CBIHMD010000610.1:0-2199 GCA_966210655.1 uncultured Thalassospira sp. | reverse complement strand
AACGTCAGGCGCAGGCGTCCCAGCCGCCCATTGCCGTTCCGACGGATGTGGCAGTGGACCCGGCAATGGCATTCCGGGCAGCCTATGCCGAGGGTCATTTCCTGAACGATCAGGAAATGTATCTGATGGCGCGGACGCGCCGGGGCAATATCGGTTTTCATCTGATCACGCCGCTTGAACAGCCTGATGGCCGGATCATTCTGGTCAATCGCGGCTGGGTGCCGCAGGATTATCGCGATCCTTCGACCCGTTCTGATAGCCTGATCGAAGAAAACGTTCGGGTGACCGGCGTTTTGCGCCTGCCACAGAAAAAACATTGGGTTCAGCCGGAAAATGAACCGCTGGAAAACCAGTGGTTCTTTGTCGATGTCGATGCGATGGCCGAGGATAGCGGGGCGGATCTTGCCAGCCGGTATTATCTTGAACTTGATGAAACCGAAATTCCCGGTGGGTTGCCGATTGGCGGGCAGGCAAAAATCGATCTGCCGAACAACCATCTTCAGTATGCGATCACATGGTACAGCCTTGCGCTTTCGCTGATTGTGATCTTTATTCTTTATCACCGCCGTCCGCAGGATGATGAAGCCAAAAGCTGATCCTTTCTGACGATATTTTCTGAATGTTTTGCGGAACGCTGCCCGATAGTGGTTGCGGCGTTTCGTTTGCCCGGTTTTCCAGTTTTTCCGGTTCCGCCGAACAGGAGTTTCCATGACTGACGCCTATAAATCGCTTGAAGCCCGTTTTCGCCGTATCAATGTTTTGTCCGATATTGGCGGCATGCTGCATTGGGATATGGCGGCGATGATGCCCAATGGCGGGGCCAATGCCCGGTCCGGGCAACTGGCGACCCTTGATGTCATGGCAAACGAACTGGTCAATGCACCGGATATGGGCGATCTGATCGAGGCAGCCGGAGGCGAGAACCTTGATGCGTGGCAGAAAGCCAATCTGGCCGAGATGAAACGCAACTGGGTGCATGGCACGGCGGTGCCGTCCGATCTGGTGGAAAAAATGTCATTGGCGGCGACGTCGTGCGAAGTCGCATGGCGAGGCGCACGTGCCGATAACGATTTTGCCGGGTTGTTGCCGAAACTTCAGACCGTGCTGGACCTGTCGATCGAGGCGGGCAAGGCAAAGGCCGAGGCGCTGGGGACGTCGGTTTATGATGCGCTTCTGGATCAATATGATCCGATGATGCGCTCAGACCGGATCGATAGCCTGTTTGCCGAGCTTGAGGCGTTCCTGCCGTCCTTTACCGCCGAAGTGATCGAGCGCCAGAAATCCGAAGCAGCCCCGACCCGCCCGACCGGGCCATTCCCGGTTTCGGTTCAGAACAAGGTCGGCCTTGATCTGATGAAGGCGGTGGGTTTTGATTTCGACCATGGGCGTCTGGATATTTCGCATCATCCGTTCTGTGGCGGCATTCCCGATGATGTGCGCATCACGACGCGCTATGACGAAAATGATTTTACATCGGCGATCATGGGGGTTCTGCATGAAACCGGCCATGCGATGTATGAACGCGGATTACCCGGCGCGTGGCGCAATCAGCCGGTGGGCAAGGCACGCGGCATGACCATGCATGAAAGCCAGTCGCTTCTGGTGGAAATGCAGGCCAGCCGGTCGGAAGAATTCCTGACTTATGCCGGGCCGGTCTTCAAGGCGGCGTTTGGCGGCGATGACGGGGCATGGACGGCCCATAACCTGCATCGGCTTTATACCCGTGTCGAGCCGGGCCTGATCCGTGTGGATGCGGACGAGGTGACGTATCCGGCGCATGTGATCCTGCGGTATCGGTTGGAGCGCGCCCTGATCGAAGGGGACATGAAGCTTGCCGATCTGCCCGGTGCGTGGAACGAGATGATGGACAAGTTGCTGGGCATTACGCCGCCCAATGACGCCAACGGTTGTTTGCAGGATATTCATTGGCCGTCCGGGGCGTGGGGATATTTCCCGACCTATACGCTGGGTGCGATGGCAGCCGCCCAGATTTTTGCCGCCGCCAGGAAAGCCAAACCGGAAATTCCGGCGGCATTGGCGCGTGGTGATTTCAGTCCGCTGATGGGATGGCTTGGCGAAAATATCCATGGCAAGGCATCAAGCAAATCAACCGACGAGATATTGATCGAGGCAACGGGCCAACCCCTTGGCGTGGGGGCCTTCAAGGCACATATGGAAAACAGGTATGGCGGGTAAAAC